>NZ_UBIZ01000304.1:0-8530 GCF_900465275.1 Parafrankia sp. Ea1.12
CTGGGCGAGAACCCTAAGTTATATATTTAGATTTTTCCAGCCTCAACATCGAGATGGTGGCCGGTAGGTGCTACCGGTGAGGGTCGGCTGCCGCGCCGCCGTGGCTTGCCGTGCGTGCCGGACGCGCACAGGAGAGGACGACGACGTTGACGTTCTGGGGCCTGCTCGACGACGCCGCCCGGCGCGTGCCGGACGCCGTCGTGCTGGCGGACGACCACGGCCGCTCGCTGACCACCGCGGCCCTGCGTGACGCGGCCGGCCGCGCGGCGGCGGGCCTGCACGGGCACGGCGTGGAGCCGGGCGACGTCGTGTCCTGGCAGCTGCCCACGACGCTGGAGGCGGTGGTGCTGCTGGCGGCCTGCGCGCGGCTCGGTGCGGTCCAGAACCCCGTCATCCCGGCGTTCCGCCACCGGGAGGTCGGGTTCATCGTGCGGCAGGTCTCGGCACGCCTGGTCGTCGTGCCCGAGTCGTGGCAGGGGTTCGGCCACGGCGAGATGGCCAGGTCGCTCGGGCCCGAGGTGCTGGCACTGGACCTCGACGGCCCGCCCGGGTCGGCACTTCGCCTGCCCGAGGGCGACTCCACCGGCCTGCCCGCCGCCCCCGCGCGGGCCGACGAGTGCCGGTGGATCTACTACTCCTCCGGCACGACCGCCGACCCGAAAGGGGCGCGGCACACCGACGCCTCGGTGATCGCCTCGTCGGACGGTGTCGTCGCCGGGCTCGGTTTCGGCGCCGGGGACGTGTACCCGATCGCCTGGCCGATCGGCCACATCGGCGGGGTCTCGATGCTCGCGGCGGCGCTGCGGGCCGGCGGGACGCTGGTTCTGTTCGACGCGTTCGACCCGGCCGTGACGCCTGAGCGGATGGCGGCCCACCGGCCGACGATCCTCGGCTCCGCGACGCCGTTCTTCCGCGCGTACGCGGCCGCGCAGCGCCGTCGCGGCGGGAAGCCGCTCTTCCCGGCGCTGCGTGCCTGCGTCGGCGGCGGCGCGGCGACACCGGAGCCCGTCAGCCGGGAGGTCGCGGAGGTCCTCGGCGTGCCCGGAGTGCTGGGCTCCTGGGGGCTCACCGAGTTCCCGGTGGCCACCAGCGAGACGCCGACGGACGCCGAGCCCGGCACGACGGTTGGCCGGCCGGCCGCCGGTGTCCGGGTGCGGGTCGTCGCTGGCGAGCTGCGGTTGAAGGGCCCGCAGTGTTTCCTCGGCTACCAGGACGCGGCGCTGGACGCCGACGCCTTCGACGCCGACGGCTGGCTGCGGACGGGGGACCTCGGAGACGTCGACGAGCAGGGCCGGGTGCGGGTGCGGGGTCGTCTGAAGGAGGTCGTCATCCGCAACGCGGAGAACATCTCCGCGGCGGAGGTGGAGAGGGTGCTGGCGCGGCATCCCGCAGTGCGCGACGTCGCGGTCGTCGGTGTGCCGGACGAGCGCACCGGCGAGCGGGTGTGCGCCGTCGTCGTGGTCGGGCCGGGCGGGCCGGGCGGGCCGGGCGACGAGGTCACGCTGGCCGCCCTCGTGGCACACTGCCGAGCCGAGGGGCTGGCCCGTCACAAGTGCCCGGAACGCCTGGAGGTCGTCGACGAGCTGCCGCGAAGCCCGATGGGCAAGGTCCTCCGGCGTGAGCTCGAAGGCTGGCTGGCGTCGGCACCGGGCGGCGTAATCGGTTGAAAACATATACATCAATGGCTACGATTCTCGTGCGAAGGCCGTGACCGCCGGACGGCGGAACACCACCTAGCCGGGAGGCCGTTCGATGAAGGCGACCGCGGCGGTACTGCGTCGGTTGGACGGGTCCTACGAGCTCGAGGAGATCGTGCTCGCCCCGCCCGGTCCCGGCGAACTGCTGGTCCGTGTGGTGGGCGTGGGCATGTGTCACAGCGACCTCGTGCCACGGCGGCCCAAGTCGTTCGCGCCGCCGCCGATTGTCACCGGTCACGAGGGCGCCGGCGTGGTCGAGGCCGTCGGCGAGGGAGTACGGCGGGTGTCGGTCGGCGACCACGTCGTGCTGTCCTTCGACTCCTGCGGTGACTGCCGGAACTGTCGGAAGGGCCTGCCGCCCTACTGCGACACTTTCCTGGTCCGCAACATGTTCGGGCGGCGGGCCGACGGCACGACCGGGGCGCGCGACGCGGCGGGGAACGCGATCTCCTCGCGGTGGTTCGGGCAGTCGTCGTTCGCGACGCACTGCCTGGCCACCGAGCGCAACGCGGTTCTGGTCGACCGGGAACAGCCGCTGGAGAAGCTGGGGCCCCTCGGCTGCGGCATGCTGACTGGCGCCGGATCGGTGCTCGTCGGGATGAAGGTCACCGCCGGCGCCAGCTTCGTCGTGTTCGGTGCCGGCGCGGTCGGGATGGCCGCGATCATGGCGGCGAAGGTGGTCGGCGCGTCCCCGATCGTCGCCGTCGACCTCCATCAGCACCGGCTGGAGCTCGCCCGCGAACTCGGCGCCACCCACGTGCTGAACGGAACGGACGCCGACCTCGTGCCGCGGATCAGGGATCTCACGGACGGCGGTGCCGACTTCAGCTTCGACACCACGGCGAACGTCGAGTCGATCGCGAACGCGGTCGCGGTGCTGCGGATGGCCGGGCACTGCGGGCTGGTGGGCGTCCAGAGCCGACCGGTGACGCTGGGTCCGATGGCGCTGGTCGGCAAGACCGTGTCGGGGATCCTCGAGGGCGGCGCCGACCCGCACGTCCTCGTTCCCCGCCTCATCGACCTGTGGCGGCAGGGCCTGTTCCCGTTCGACCGGCTGATCGAGACCTTCCCGCTCGAGGCGATCAACGCCGCGGAGGAGGCGACGCTTTCCGGAAAGGTGATCAAGCCTGTGTTACTGCCCGAGAAGACGACCTGATGGATTCGACGCTCGTCGAACGCGGCGGCGGCCTGGTCACGGTCATCTTCAACCGGCCGGAGAAGAAGAACGCGCTGGACGGGACGAACTGGGCCGACCTCGCCCGGATCCTGACCGAGGTCGCCCGGAACCCGGCCGACCGGGCGCTGCTGCTGACCGGCGCCGGTGGGAACTTCTCCTCGGGCGCGGACCTGACCGGCGGCGCGGGCACGGAGGGCGGGGCCGGCGAGGCTGGCGGACTTTCCGGCCCCCGGCAGGCGATCCTGCACGAGATGCGCACCGCCGGCGACATCGTGAACCGGCTGCACCGGTTGCCGAAGCCGACCATCGCGGCGGTGGACGGTGTCGCCGTCGGCGTGTCGCTCGGCCTGGTGCTCGCCTGCGATCTCGTCGTCGCCAGCGACCGGGCCCGGTTCTGCGAGGTGTTCGCCCGGCGGGGCCTGTCCCTGGATGGCGGGACGTCCTGGAGCCTGCCCCGCCAGATCGGGTTGCGCCGGGCGAAGCAGATGGCCCTGTTCGGTGACTGGGTGAGCGCTCCGGACGCGTTGGCGTGGGGCCTGGTCAACGAGGTCGTGCCGGCCGACGAGTTGCCGAAGGTCGCCGCCGCGTGGGGCCGGCGGCTGGCCGCCGGGCCGACGACCGCGCTCAGCCTGATCAAGCGGCTGCTCGACGCGAGCGACTCGACCACGTTCGAGCGGGCGGTCGAGGACGAGGCCCGGGCCCAGCACATCGCCTACACCACGAAGGACGCGCGGGAGGGGTTCCGGGCGTTCGCCGAGCGCCGCGAACCCCGGTTCACCGGCGTATGAGCGTCGGTCTGCTGGCGTCCGCGACGCCCGAGCAGGAGCTGCTCCTCGACTCCAGCGCCAGGTTCATCGAGCGGACGATGCCGCTGCCGTCAGTCCGGGAGTTCGCCGCGGGCTCCGGCGGAGTGGACGCGCGCTACCTCGAAGCCGCGGGCTCGCTCGGCTGGTTCGGGATGCTGGTCGGCGAGGAGCACGGCGGCGGCACCGTGTCGGGCAACGGCCTACTGGACGCGGCGGCGGTCGCCGCCGAGCGGGGCGCCGTCCTGCAGCCCGGCTCGTTCGTCGCGGCGAATGTCGTCGCGCACCTGCTGGCGGCCGAGGGCCCGAGGCACGGCGGGACCCTCGCCCGGCTGGTGGCCGGCCGGGGCCGGGCGACCTGGGTGGTGGGCGACGTCGCCGGGCTGACGCCGGGCGCCGGCGCGATCGTCGCGGGCGAGGACGGTGCCGGCGGTTTCCGCCTGGCCGGCGACGTCCGGCACGTACCGGACGCGGCCGACTGCGACCTGCTGGTCGTGGCCGCGCGCGGGCCGCGCGGGCTGACGCAGTTCCTGGTCACCGCAGACACTCCCGGAGTCCAGGTGCGGCGGATGACGAGCCTGGACATCACCCGACGGCCGGGCGCGGTGCGGTTCCACGATGTCCGGGTGGGCGCGGACGCCGTGCTCGGAGCGCCGGGCGACGCGACCGCGGCGCGGTTCGAGCATCAGGTCGGGACCGCCGCGGTCCTCACCGCCGCGGAGTCGGTCGGGGCGATGCACCGTGACCTCGCGGCGGCGGTCGAGTACGCCAGGACACGTATCGCCTTCGGACGGCCGATCGGCTCGTTCCAGGCGGTCAAGCACCTCCTCGCCGACCTGAGCCTCTCCCTCGAGATGGCGAAGGCGGTGGTGGCCGCCGCCGCGGAGTCGCTCGGTTCCGGGGCGCTCGGTTCCGGGGCCCACGACGGGATGGATCTCGCGCACGCGGCGAAGGCCTTCGTCGCCGAGCAGGGCGTCGAGCTGGCCCACGGCTGTTTCCAGGTCTTCGGCGGGGTCGGTTACACCTGGGAGCACGACCACCACCTGTTCATGAGGCGCCTCGCCGCGGACGCGGTGGCGTTCGGCTCGGCGCAGTGGCACCGCGGCCGGCTGGGCGAGCGGATCGGAGTCGGTTGATGCGGGACGTCGCACCGGAGCGTGGCGACAATGTGCCGCCGGAGCGTGGCGACAACGTGCCGGCGGAGCGTGACGACGACACGGCGGTGCCGGCTCTCGACGAGTACCGGGCGCGGGCCCGGTCCTGGATCGAGGCGAACCTCGAGCGACTGCCGGCCCCTGCCCCCCGCCGGGGCGGTACCGGTCCGGCGGCGATCGCGGCCGGGCGCGCGCTCCAGCGCCGGCTGCACGAGGCCGGGTACGCGGGGATCACCTGGCCGCGTGAGTACGGCGGCCAGGGCCTCGGGCCGCAGTACGAACGTGCCTTCCAGCAGGAGGCGCGCGGCTACCGGCTGCCCGAGCTGGGAATAGCCGGCGGCACCACGTTCGGTGTCTGCGCCATGACGATGCTCGCGCACGCGTCGGCGGACTTCCTGCGCCGGCACATCCCGAGGATCCTCTCCGGCGAGGAGCTGTTCGTGCAGTTCTTCTCCGAGCCCGAGGCCGGGTCGGACCTGGCCGGCGTGCGCACCCGGGCGGTCCGTGCCGGCGAAGGGTGGGTCCTCAACGGGTCGAAGATCTGGAGCAGTGGCGCCTACTACGCGGACTGGGGCATGTGCCTCGCCCGCACCGACTGGGACGTGCCGAAGCACCGCGGCCTGACGTGGTTCGCCGTCCCCGTCACCGCCCCCGGCGTGACCGTGGAGCGGATCAGGCAGATCACCGGCGACGCGGAGTTCTGCCAGGAGTTCTTCGACGACGTCGTGCTCGGCGACGGCGACGTCATCGGCCAGGTGAACGACGGCTGGACCGTCGCCCAGACCATGCTGATGTTCGAGCGCGGGGGAGGGCTCAGCCACGGCACCCGCACCACGCGGGCCTCGACCGGTGTCGCGCCCGACCTCGTCGAGCTCGCCCGGGCCGCCGGCCGGCTCGCGGACCCGCTCACCCGCGACCTGATCGTGCGCGCCCACGTCGACGACGTGGCGCGCCGGGCGTTGCTCGCGAGGCTCGGCGCGCGGATGCGGACGGATCCCGCCCAGGCGCTCCACCTCGCGTCCTACGCCAAGCTGGTCAGCGGCGTCTACGACCCGATCCGCGCCGACACCGCCATGCGCATAGGCGGCGCGGACGCCGTGAACTGGGACGCCGTGAACGGGGACGGGGAGCCCGGCGAGAGTCTCGGGAGGAAAGCCGCGGTCGGCTTCCTCAACAGCCGCTTCATGTCCATCGCCGGCGGCACCAACGAGATGCAGCGCAACAGCATCGGAGAGCGGGTGCTCGGGCTTCCCCGCGAACCGTCGTTCGACAGCGGCAAGCCGTTCCGGGAGGTTCTGCGGGACGCCCGCGGCTGGTCGTCGGACTGAGAGCAGCCCGACCATCGCGGTTACCCGACCATCGCGGCCACCGCGCCGCACGGCCGCCGCGCAGTCGCCCGTCAGGTTCTCGTCACGGTGGCGGAGACCGCCTCGAGAGCCGCGCGTCGTGCCCAGGTGTAGTCGGCTTTGCCGGTGGCATGGCGGCCGATCCGCGGGCACAGCAGCACCGCCTGGGGCGCCTTGAAACGCGCGAGCTGGCCGGCGACGTGCTCGCGAACCGAGGTGGGAGACAGCTGCGCACCCGTCCGGAGCTGGACGAGCGCGACCACCTCCTCGCCGTAGCGGTCACTCGGCCGTCCGACGACGAGCGCGTCGAGGATGTCGGGGTGCTGCCGGAGCACCTCCTCCACCTCCTCGACGAACACCTTCTCGCCGCCGGTGTTGACGACCATCGCGTCGCGTCCGAGCACGACGATGCCGCCGTCGCTGTCGTAGCGGGCGCGGTCGCCGGGAACCGAGGTCCGCCGGCCGCCGACGAGCGGGAAGGTCTGTTCCGTGCGTGTCCGGTCGCAGAGGTAGCCGAGTGGGATCCGGCCGACCCGTGCCGTCCAGCCGACCTCGTCGTCCCCGGGTTCGAGGAAGCGGGACCGGTCCGCGG
Source organism: Parafrankia sp. Ea1.12 (assembly GCF_900465275.1). NCBI lineage: Bacteria > Bacillati > Actinomycetota > Actinomycetes > Frankiales > Frankiaceae > Parafrankia > Parafrankia sp. Ea1.12. Next base: position 6,770 of record NZ_UBIZ01000304.1, read on the forward strand.
ACAGCACCGCGGCACCCGCGGCGAGCCGGAACCGGTGCGCCTGCCTGCCCGACGTCGACGTTCCGAACGCCATCCCGCCCGTTTCGGACGCGCCGTACCCGTCGACGACGGTGAGCTGGGGCAGCAGCTCGAGCAGCGCCTGCTTGAGCCCGGCACTGGTCGTCGCACCGCCGGTGCCGAGGCGTACCAGCGAGGTCAGGTCGTAGGAGCGGGCCCGGATCTCGTCCACCAGCGGCCGGGCGTAGGCGTCGCCCACGATCGACATCATCGTCACCCGCTCACGCTGGATGGTCCGCAGGATCGCGCGGGCGTCGAAGGGCCGGGAGTCGTCGTGCAGGACCACCGTGCCGCCGTTGACGAGCCCGGCGAACGCGGTCCACTGCGCGGCGCCGTGCATCAGCGGAGGAGCCGCGAACCAGACGCCCGCCCCCGTCCTGGCGATCCCCGCGATGACGTCGCGGGTGTCTACGTCGGCGCCGCCCGCGGCGCCGACGTAGACGTCCCCCTGACGCCACAGCACGCCCTTCGGTGTACCGGTCGTGCCGCCGGTGCAGACGAGGTAGAGGTCGTCGGGTGACGGGACGGGAAGATCGTGGACGCCCTGAGCGTCGGCGAGCGCGGACGGGAACGAGGTGCTGCCCGGTAGGGGGGCGACGCCGGAGCCGTCGTCGACGTCGATCAGCAGCAGTCCGTTGAGGCGGCCGTCGGGCCGGGCGTTCAGTCGGACGGCCTGGGCGACTTTCGGGCCCAGCCGTCGGTGGTACACCACGGCCTCGGCGCCGACCTGGCTCAGCAGCGCGCCGATTTCCCTCGGCGCATAGTGGTGGTTGACGTTGAACGGCACGGCGCGTGCCCGGAAGGCCCCGATCATCGTCTCGAGGTACTCGGGGCAGTTCGACATCACGACCGCCACGGTGCTCTGGCCGCACTCCCAACGCCGCAGCTCGTGACGTTCCCGCCGCACCCCGAGCCCGTGCCGGCGGAGGTACGCGGCGAGCCGCCGGGTGCGGTCCCGTACCTGCGCATAGCTGCGGCGCACGGTCGCCGACACCAGCATGTCGCGGTCGGGGGCCACGTCGGTGACGACGTCGAGCACGGCGGGTAACGACCACTCCTGGGCTGTCACGTGGCTCTCCCTCACCCGCCGGACGCGGTTCCGGCCCGCGCGTGGGTTGTCCGGTTGACGTGGCGTCCAATATCTCTAGATATATAGCCATGACGCAAGAGTCTGTCCCGTCCTACCACCCGAACGTCCGGGCGGACCGTGACGGATTCGTCGTGACCGTCACGATCGACCGGCCGGAGTCGAGGAACGCCTGCACGGGTGACATGTGGGTGGCGCTCGGGCGCATCTTCCGGGAGGTCGGGCACTCCGGTGCCCTCGACGACAGACCGCCCATGAGCGCACCCGACGTGAACAGATCCGACTCCAGGCTGCCGAGATGTTCGCTCGCGGTACCAGCGACCCGCAGATCGCCCGGTGCTTGCGCGTTCACGTACCTCGGTGAACCGATGGCACCAGGTAGGGGGAGCGCGGCGACGAAGCTCCCCACTGGCAGGGGCGGCGGGGGAATTCCTCCGGACCTGTTTTCGTTCTGCGGGTTCGGGTAGGGACCCGTTTCCAGCCTCTTCCCCCAGGTCAGTGATCATGCCGGCTTGCGCCGGCACCCTGTCCTGATGAGGATGTTGGTGCCGTCCGGTCCGACGTCGTTGCTCTGTGGTGCCTGCGAGCCCGTAGGTCAGTGTGGCGCGGAGGTCCTG
>NZ_UBIZ01000405.1:0-50889 GCF_900465275.1 Parafrankia sp. Ea1.12
CTCCCCCACGCCGCCGGTGCCGCCCGCCCCGCCGGCGCGGCATCCCCGGAGGCGTCCCGGTGACGACCGTCGGGACGTCCAGCCGGTGACGCGGGCCCGGTCCACCAGCGCACAGCGAGCGCGGCGAGAGGGGATGGCGGTGCGACGGACGACGACGCCCGGTACAGCGGCGGTGCGGCCGGGAACGCTGCTTCCCGACGTCCTGCGTGGGCGTGCCGCGCTCGAACCGGAGCGGACGGCGTACGTCTTCGTGAACGAGCGTGCGGAGGAGACCGGCCGCCTGACCTACGGCGGGTTGCACGCCCGCGCGCTGGCCGTGGCCGGTGAGCTGTCCCGGGCCTGCGAACCCGGTGACCGGGCGCTGCTGGTGTTCCCGCAGTGCCTGGACTTCGTCGTCGCGTACCTCGGCTGTCTGTACGCGCGGGTGGTCGCGGTGCCCGTCCACCCGCCGCACCGGGACGGTGTCCAGGACTCCACCCGCCGGATCGTGGACAACTGCGAGCCGGCCGCGGTTCTCACGCTCGAGGCGATGGCCCGCGAGCTCCGGGCCGCCCTGACCTCGCCGCGCGGCGCGATGTCCTGGATCCCCGTCGACCGGATCCCCGCCGGCCCGGCTCCCACGGGCATCCACACCGCGGGCATCCACACCGTGGACGTCCACGCCGCGGGCCTCGACCCCACGGACGTCGAGCCCATGGACCTCGATCCCGCCGACATCGCGTTCCTGCAGTACACGTCGGGCTCGACGTCGGACCCCAAGGGGGTCATGGTCTCCCACGGGAACCTCGCCGCCAACCAGGAGATGATCCGGCGGGCCTTCGGGCACGACCGCGACTCGACGGTGGTCGGCTGGGCTCCGTTCTTCCACGACCAGGGCCTGATCGGCAACGTGCTGCAGCCGCTGTACGCCGGGGCCACCTGCGTCCTGATGTCCCCGACCGCCTTCGTCCGGTGGCCGATGCTGTGGCTGTCGCTGATCTCCCGGTACCGCGCGCACACCAGCGGCGGCCCGAACTTCGCCTTCGAGGCCTGCGTGGCCCGCGCTGCCCGGGGCGGGGTGCCCGATCTCGATCTCAGCTGCTGGAAGGTCGCCTTCAACGGCGCGGAGCCCGTCCGCCACGACACCCTGCGACGCTTCGCCGAGACGTTCGCGCCGCACGGGTTCGACGAGCGGGCGCTCTACCCGTGCTACGGCCTCGCCGAGGCGACGCTGCTGGTGACCGGCAGCGAGAAGGGCCGCGGGGCGCGGGTGATCGAGGCGGCCACCGAGGACCTGCGTGAGGGCCGCTACACGCCGGTGCCCGCGGGCCGCGGCAGCACCCTGGTCGGTTCCGGGGTCCTCCCCCGGGACGGCGCGCTGCGGATCGTGGACCCGCGGACGGGACGATCTCTCCCACCGGACCGGATCGGGGAGATCTGGGTGGCCGGGGACCATGTCGCGCGGGGCTACTGGGACCGCCCGCGGGAGAGCACCGAGACCTTCCACGCCGAGCACGCCGACGATCCTGGCCGCGGCTACCTGCGCACGGGGGACCTCGGCCTGGTGGTCGACGACGAGCTGTTCGTCGTGGGACGACTGAAGGACCTCGTGATCATCCGGGGTCGGAACTACTACCCCCAGGACCTCGAGCACACCGCGCAGTCCGCGCATCCCGCGCTGCGGCCGGGCGGGTGTGCCGCGTTCTCCGTTCCGGGTGCCGACCGGGAGAGGCTCGTCATCGTCCAGGAGGTCAGGGGCGAGTTCCGGCGGCGGGCCGACCCGGGTGAGGTCGCCGGGGCCATCCGGGCCGCGGTGGTGCGTGAGCACCAGGTCTCCGTCGGGGATCTCGTGCTGACGCTGCCGGGCCGGCTCCAGAAGACGACCAGCGGAAAGATCATGCGAGCCGCGGCCCGACGCCGCTACCTGCGGGACGCCTTCGACCGCTGGACGCCGTCGACCAGCCCGTCCACCGACCCGGCCACCGGCCCGTCTCCCAGCACCGACAACCCGCGCGAGAGGACCTGAAATGGACTCGCCACGAGCGCCGAACCCCGATTTCGAGCGGGCCGTGACGGACGCGGTCCTGAGCATGCCGGCAGCCCGGCACCTCGGCTTCCAGGTCGGCAGGCTGGCGCCGGGCGAGGCCGAGCTCGTCCAGCCGTACCGTGCGGAGCTGACCCAGCATGACGGGTTCGTCCAGGGCGGCGTGCTGGGAGCGCTGGCGGACTTCGCCGGCGGGTGCGCGGCCGGCACGCTGCTGCCGGCCGGCTGGGCCAACATGACCATCGACTACACGGTCAAGATCGTGGCCCCCGCGCGCGGGGAGCGGATCGTCGCGCGCGGGCGCGTCATCAAGGCGGGGCCGACCATCAGCGTCGCCGCCGCCGACGTCTACAGCTCGACCGCCCGCGGCCGGGAGGTCGAGACGCTGTGCGCGACCGCATTCGTCACTCTGCGCAACATCAGGGTCCCCGACCCGAGGAGGGGCGCCGACCGGTGACCGACACCCGAACCCCGCGGGCCACCAGCGGGCAGTACGTCTTCAATCCGTTCGCCGACGGCTTCGCCGAGGACCCCTACCCGCGCTATGCCCAGCTGCGCGAAAACGCGCCGGCTCACCGGCACCCGCTGGGATTCTGGATTATCTCCCGGTACGAGGATGTGGCGAGAATCCAGCGCTCCGGGCATTCCGTCGACGAACGGCACATCACCGAGCTTCCGGAGTGGAAAAGCGAGTCGCGGACCCTGGGCAAGCAGAACCGGCTCATGCACGGCCTGTCCATGCTCGACCAGGATCCACCGAACCACACCAGGCTGCGCCGGCTGGTGACGAAGGCGTTCACCCGGCGCGCCGTCGACGCGCTCGAAGGGCGGATCGAACGCATCGTCGACGACGCTCTCGACCGGATGGCCGAGGCGGGCCGGGTCGACCTCGTCGCGGAGCTGGCCTTCCCGCTCCCGTTCACCGTGATCTCCGAGCTGCTGGGCATCCCGGTGATGGAGCACGGCAGGCTCCGCGAGCTGACCGGGACGATGGTGCGGGCCCTCGAGCCGCTGCCCGACCCGGGGCTGCAGGCCGAGATCCGGGCGGCGAACGACGAGGTGGCCGCCATCATGCGCACGGTGACCGACTGGAAACGTGACAACCCCGGCGACGACCTGCTGACCGCGCTCATCGGCGCGGAGCACGACGGTGACGTCCTCAGCGCGGAGGAGCTGGTCGCGCAGGTCATGCTGCTGTACGTCGCCGGCCACGAGACGACGGTGAACCTCGTCGCGGGCGGGATCCTCACGCTGCTGCGCCACCCCGACCAGATGCGCCGGCTGCGCGACGAGCCCGAGCTCGCCGGGAACGCGGTGGAGGAGCTGCTGCGCTACGACAGCCCGGTGCACCTGATGCGGCGGATCACCCTGGAGCCGCTGTCCGTGCGTGGCACGGAGATCCCGCCCGGCGTGTTCGTGACGGTGTGTCTCGCGGCGGCCAACCGGGATCCCGACTTCTGGGGCCCGGACGCCGACGAGGTCCGCCTCGACCGCGCCGACGCGCACCGGCACGTGTCCTTCGGCGCCGGGATCCACCACTGTGTGGGCGCGGCGCTGGCCCGGTTGGAGGCCCGGGTGGCCATCTCCCGCTTCGTCGGGCGATTCCCCGCGCCGGTGCTCGAGGACGTCCGCTGGAACGGCCGGATCAACGTCCGCGGCCCGGCCTCGCTGACGGTCGCCGTCCGGTAACGGCGTCTCGGGCCGGCGGCGTTCCGGGCCGCCGCCGGCGTCACGGGCCGGCGGCGCCCTGGAACGGTGGGATCACGCCCCGGCGACGAACCCGCGCAGCAGGCCGGTGATGACGTCGGGCTGCTCCAACGGGCTGGTGTGTCCGCAGTCGGCGACGACCTCGAGCCGGGCGCCGGGGATACGGGCCGCCATCCGCTCGGCCCGTTCGGGCGGGGTGGCCACGTCGTCGGCGCCGACGACGACGAGCGTGGGCACCGCGATGCCGGGGATCTCGTGGTCGACGGGCGGGCGGTCGGCCACCCCGAGCACCGCCTTGCGCAGGGCGGAGCGGTCGACTCGGCCAAGCCGGCCGGCCCACTCCGCGACGACGGGCCGGCCGTCCGGGTCCGCGAGGAAGGAGGGGCCGAACATGGTCGGACGGACCCGGCCGAGGACCGGCCGGACGCCGACCAGCCGAGCCACCAGGGCCAGGCGCCGGTAGGCACCGGCCTCGGTCGGCTCCTCGGCATCGGCGCTCGAGTCGAGCAGCGTCAGCGACCGCAGCAGCTCGCCGTGGCGGGCCGCGATCCGCAGGCCGACGAAGCCGCCCATGGACAGTCCCACCCAGTGCACGGGCGCGAGGCCGAGCCGCTGGATCACGGCGACCGCGTCGGCGGTGAGGGTGTCCATGTCGTACCCGCCGGGGGTCGGCGGTGTGTCACCCTGGCCGCGCCAGTCAAGGGTGACGCAGCGGTAGTGCTCGCGCAGCGCCGCGACCTGCGCGCGGAACACCCAGCCGCCGAACAGCAGGCCGTGCCCGAACACAATCGTCGGCGCATCCGGCCGACCTGCTGGAGAACCGGTATCTCCATAAGAGATCGACACGCCCCGGACATCGATGGTCGACACAGCGCTCCGCTCCTTCTTGAGATCTTGTCCCACGCCAGGAAGCGGGCACCCAGGCTACCCGCCCCGATATTCTCCACGACATCCGAAAAACATTCAGTTAATATACGGAAAAATAAGATCGAAAAGATTAGGATATTTCCCGCAAAGCGATTCCGGTAAGCGTTCCCGGTAACCCCGAAGTGACGTCCTGGTCGGAGGTGGCCGATCCCGCGCGCCGCCCGGCGCGAGCGACATCCTCGACCCGGAGTGCGCCGGCCGGGTCTCCGCCATCGGCGCGGCCACCGACGCGGGCGGGCCGGCCGTCGGCGACGAGGTGTGTGCCCTGCTGACCGGTGGTGGGTACGCGGCCCGCGTCAACGTTCCGGCGACGCCGGCACCGGAACACCGAACACCGAACACCGTCCCGTCGTCCGAAAGCCGTACCCATCGACGGATCGTGAAGTACTCTTGCGGCAAACCTCGCTATCCGGCTATTGTCACTGACGGCTATTGTCACTGACAATTGGCGGTCAGATGATTTGGCGGTCAGATGATGGAATCCCGCACTCGGATCGTCTTATCCGAGCGAGGCTGACATGGTGACGCGCGACGCCTCGGCCCTGGACCCTCGACGGATCCGCGAGCTGTTCGATCTCCGTAGTGAGGTGTACGCCGCCCGCGGCGGGGCGTTCGAGGGCGACATCTACCCGGAGTTCCACCGGCTGCGCGAGACCGGCCCGGTGCACCCCGGCATCGTCGGTCCTCTGGTCGGATTCCACGGCGACGCGTTCTTCCCGGGCCTGCCCTATCCGGAGCTGCCGCACTTCTCTGTCTTCGACTACGCCACCTGCCAGGCGGTGCTTCGGGACACTGGGACCTTCGCCTCGGCGCCGGCCATCCCGGGCTTCGAGAACGAGCGGAGCGAGACTGTTCTGCTCTTCATGGACGGCGCGCGGCACCGCCGCTACCGGGCGCTCGTCCAGCCGTCGTTCGTGCCCAAGCAGGCTGGCTGGTGGATCGACCGGTGGATCAGATCCACCGTGCACATGCTCATCGACACCTTCGAGGCCGCCGGCCGGGCCGACCTCAACGTCGAGTTCTGTGCCGCCATTCCGCTGCTCACCATCTGCGGCAGCTTCGGTGTCGGCGCCGCCGACGCGTTGCGCATAAAGGCGGCGGCGACCTCGGACGGGCGCAGCCCCGACGCGTTCGTCGACATCGTGATGCCCATCGTCGCGGCTCGTCGCCGTGATCCGCAGGACGACCTGATCAGCGTTCTCGCGCAGGCGGAAATCACGGATGAGGACGGCGAGCGCCACACCCTCGCCGACGAGGAGATCCTGGGATTCGCGTTTCTGCTGCTGACCGCCGGCTCCGGTTCGACGTGGAAGCAGATGGGCATCACGCTCCTCACCCTGCTGACCCGTCCCACCTGGCTGGAAGCCGTACGCGCGGACCGCGCGCTCCTGCGCCCGGCAATCGACGAGGCCATCCGCTGGACGCCCACGGACCCGATGTTCTCGCGTTTCGCGAGAGTGGACACGACGCTGCGTGAGGTCGCGATCCCCGCCGGGTCGGTCGTACATCTGTGCTTCGGCGCGGCCAACCGCGATCCCGCGCGCTGGGAGCGTCCGGACGAGTTCGATCCCACCCGCCCGGCGGGTCCGCATCTCGGCTTCGGTGGCGGACCGCACATCTGCCTGGGCATGCACGTGGCCCGCGCGGAGATCCACACCGCGGTCTCCGCGCTGCTCGACCGCCTACCCGGTCTGCGCCTCGATTCTCATGCCGAGACCCCGCGCGTCATCGGGATGTACGAGCGGGGACCGTCCGCCGTGCCGGTGGTGTGGCGATAGGAGCCTACGTCCTCGTCGCCCGGCCGGACGGCACGAACGCCGTCCGGCCGCGGCACGGCGTGACCCGCACTCAGGCGGTGGGATCGTCGATGCGCCGGCCGGTGGTCGCGTCGAACAGGTGGAGATGGGCGGCCGCGACCCTGGTCCGCACCCGGTCGCCGACGGCCGGCTGGTCGACGCCCGCCCGGACGGCCACCGCCCAGCCGCCGAGCTCCCCGGCGCAGTGCACGACGACGGCGTCGCCGGTGAACTCGACGACGTCGACCACGCCGTCGGCGTGCAGCCCCGGCCCGGTCGGCTCGCCACCGGCGGCCGCTCCGGCGTCCGGCAGCCGCTCGAGGACCCCGTCCCCGGGACGCCACCCGAGCCGGGCCTCGGCCGGCAGCCCGTCGCCGGGGATCACCACGCGCAGGCCGGGCGCGGTCAGCTCGGTCCCGGCGGGATGCGTGCCCGCCCGCACGTCGTGCAGGTTCATCGCCGGGCTGCCGACGAAGCCGGCGACGAAGGTGTCCGCCGGGCGCCGGTAGACCTCACCGGGCGTGCCGGACTGGACGACCTTCCCGCCGTTCATCACCACCAGGTTCGTGCCCATCGACAGTGCCTCGAGCTGGTCGTGCGTCACCAGGACCACGGTGTTGCCGAGTTCCCGGTGCAGCCGGACGAGCTCGGCGCGCGCGTGCTGGCGCAGCTGGGCGTCCAGGGCGGACAGCGGCTCGTCGAGCAGCAGCACCGAGGGGCGACGGACGACCGCGCGGGCCAGTCCGACGCGCTGGCGCTCGCCGCCGGAGAGCTGAGCCGGCCGGCGTCCGCGCAGCTTCTCCAGGCCCAGCATCGCGCACGCCTCGGCGACCCGGCGGGCGATGTCGGCCTTGCTCGGCCCGTTGCGCCGGTCGTGGCGGGCCTCGAGCCGCAGGCTGAACGAGATGTTCTGCTCGACGGTCAGGTGCGGGTAGAGCGCGAAGTCCTGGAAGACCATCGAGACCCCGCGCCGTCCCGGCGCGACGTCCGTGACGTCCACACCGCCGATCACGACCCGGCCCGTGTCCGGGGTCTCCAGGCCGGCGACGACCCGCAGCCCGGTGGACTTGCCGCAGCCCGACGGCCCGACGAGCACGGTGAACGAGCGGTGCGGGACCTGCAGTCGCGGCACGTCGAGGACGGTCTGGCGGCCGTAGCGCTTCGTGACGCCGTCGAGCAGGACTCCGGCGCCGTCCGGGGTGAGGTCATTCGCGGTGCCGCCGTCCGTGGTGACGCCGGCAGTCATCGGGGGGGTCTCAGTCGTCAACTGGCTACCGCAATCCGGCCTGGAGGAAGGCGTCGGCTATCCGCCGGGACGCCAGGACATACGCGGCGGCGACCGGGAGCGTCGCGAGCATCGCCGCGGCGAGCATCGGGCCGTGCTCGGGCCCCTCTGTGGTCTCGAAGAGCTGGAGCCCCATCTGGATCGTGGTGTGCTCCGGACTGGGCGCGGCCAGCGAGGGCCACAGGTACTCGTTCCACGTCGTGATGAACACGACGATCCCGACCGCGCCGAGGGCGGGGCGCAGCAGCGGCAGCACGATCTGCCGCAGCGTCTCGCCGTGCGTCGCGCCGTCAAGAGTGGCGGCGGCGATCAGCGTCGGCGGTATCGCCCGGATGTGCTCGCGCAGCAGCAGGACGGCGAGCGCGCAGGTCGCGAGCTGCGGGACGATCAGGCCGACGAAGCTGTCCCGCAGGTCCAGCCGGGTGATCATCAGGAAGTGCGGGATGATCAGCGACTGCGGGGGGACGACGAGGGCGACCGTGACCAGGCCCAGCACCAGCCGCTGGCCCCGGTGGGCGAAGCGCACGAACGACCAGGCCGCGAGCACCCCGGCGACCAGGTGCAGCAGGGTCACGCCGATCGCGGTGACGAAGGTGTTGACCAGCAGCCGCCAGAGCGGGAACTCCCGCAGGGCGTACCGGTAGTTGTCCAGCGTGCCCGGGAACGGCAGCGGGTTCGCGTTGTAGATGTCGGTGCCGGGCTTGAACGACGCGGACAGCGCCCACAGCAGCGGGAACAGCATGACGAACGCGGCCAGCAGCAGCACCGCGTGCCGGCCCACCGTCGCGCCCCGGCCACCGGACAGGGCGCGGCCACCGGACAGGGCGCGGCTTCCGGTCAGTGCGCGGCTACCCGAGGGCACGGCGCCTCCTCAGCAGGGTCGACAGTCCGAACAGCGCGGTGAGGATCAGCACGATCAGGACCGCGGCGGCGGCTCCCGTCCCGGCGTCGAAGAAGGTGAACGCGTAGGTGTACAGGCGGTAGTAGATGTTGTCGGTGCTGGCGTCCGGGCCGCCCTGGGTCAGCACGGCGACGTTGGTGAAGGTCCACTGGCCCGCGAAGACCACGCAGAGAAACGACAGCAGGACGGTCGTGTTGACCAGCTGGGGGACCACCAGATGCCGGGTGATCTCCCACTCGGTGGCGCCGTCGATGCGGGCGGCGTCGAACGCGCGGCGGTCGAGCGCGGCCAGCGCCGCGCCGTACAGCAGGATGTTCAGCGCGACGAACCGGCTGGACGTGATCAGCGAGATCGCCCAGATGGCGGTGTCGGGATCGCCGAGCCAGTCCTGCTCGGGCAGGCCGACGGCGCCGAAGACGTGGTTCGCCACGCCGCCGAGCGGGTCGAGCACGAACCGCCAGGACAGCGCCGTCGCGACCGGGGCCAGGACGACCGGCAGGAACAGCAGCGACCGGTAGTTGTCGCTGGCCCGCCCGGGCCGCTTCCACAGCATGATCGCCAGCGCCATGGGGACGATCGTGGCGAACGGCAGCAGCGCCAGGACGTAGAGCCCTGTCCGCGCGAGCGCGTGCGGGAACTCCGGTTCCTCCACCAGGCGGCGGTAGTTGTCCACGCCGACGAACGTCCTGTCCGGCGACACCAGGTCCCAGTCCAGGAGGCTGAGCACCATGGTGAACACCAGCGGGCCGTACACGAAGACGAGCAGGGAGATCAGGACCGGGGCCTGGTAGGCCCAGGGCGTCAGTCGGGCGCGGACGGCGGCGGCGGGGACACGCCTGTTCGCGTGCCCCCGCGCGTCGAGCGTCGAGGCGCCGGCCTCGAGGGTGGTCATCGTCAGGCGCTGAGCTTCCGGATCTTCTCGGCGACCGAGGTGAGCGTCGGCCCCGGGTCCGCGCCCCGCAGCACGATCGGTTCGACCGCCTCGTCCTGCAGCGCGACGACCGCCTGGTTCGCCTTCGTGCCGCGGAAGGCGGTGTACGGCGCGACGGTGTCGAGCTGCTCCAGCGACGGGGCGAGGAGCTTCACGATCGCCGAGTCCTCCAGCTTGGTGGCGACGGACTCGCGCAGCGGCAGGTAGCCGATCTTGGAGGTGATGATCTCGAAGCCGGCGTCGCTCGTGACGAACTTGATGAACTCCCAGGCCGCCCGCTTGTGGACGTCGTCCTTGGCCAGCACCGCGAGACCCGCGCCCGAGTAGGTGGGCCGGGCGGGCTTCGAGCCGAAGGTCGGGAAGCCTGCGGTCCGCAGCTCGAACTTGCCGGTGGCGGCCTTCATCGCGCTGGCGAGGACGGAGGTGCTGGTGACGAGCATGCCGAGTTTGCCGGTGGTGAAGGCGGCCAGCGCCGTCTCGGTGTTCACCGCGGGCATCGCCCCGGACTTGACCAGGTCCTGGATCCCCGTGAGTGCGCCGACCGCCGCCGGCTTGTCGAGGGTGACCTCGCCGTTGGCGTCGACCAGGCTGCCGCCGTTGCCGTTCACCACGGACTGGGTGAGGAAGTCGGACTTCGCGGAGTCCACGACACCGTAGTAGACGCCCTCGGACCCGGTGCCCTTGATGGCCAGCCCGGCCTTCTTGACCTCCTCGATCGTCGTCGGCGGCTTGGCCGGGTCGAGCCCGGCGGCCCGGAAGAGGTCGGCGTTGTAGTAGAGGACCGGGATCGACATGGTGTAAGGCATCGCCTTCACCTGGTCGTCGACCGAGACGGCCGAGAGGATGCTCTTCGACATCCCGGCGACGTGCTCGTCCCACTCCGCCGTCGGCGGGATCTCCTGGACGGGCACGATCGGCAGGGCCTGCACGGCCTCGGCCATCTTGCTCCAGCCGATCTGCGCGACGTCCGGCGGGCTGCCCGCGGCGGTGTCGGTGCGCAGCCGGGTCAGGACGTCCTTGGTCGCCACGCCCTGCGGCTCGATGGTGATGTTGGGGTGGGCCTTCTCGAACGCGTCGATGAGGGCCTGCGTCCCCGTGCCGCCCAGCCCGGGGGTGCCGTAGTTGTAGGAGAGGAACTTGATGGTGACCTTGGTCGCGCTGTCCAGCGGGGCCAGCGCCCCCGCGGCGTTCTCGGTGCCCGAGTCGCCGTCGCTGCTGCCACACGCCGCCGCGGCGAACACCGAAACCGCGGCGAGCAATGCGGGAATCAGCCGCCGACCACGCACGCGCCCTGTCCGGCCTGTCATACTGTTACCTTTCCGAGGTTCGTGCACACCCGTGTCACCGATGTGCGTGAGGCCAGCGCAACGCACTGGTGGAATCGTCGGGGAGAACCGTGCCGGCCCGCCTTCCGATCCGCGTCCGGCGGCGGGATGTCACCGCGATTCCCGAGGTCCAGGTGGAGCATGACGGCCGGTCCCCCCGAGCAGGCAGGCAGGCGGACCCCTGGGAACGGAACCAATGCCCGTTCCCCCGCCCCCTGCGCACCGGACCCGAATCGGGCTGTTCGGGCCGCCGCGAGCAATCGTGCTACCGCGGATTCCCGATCGCAAACGTAACTTCGAATCCGATCATCACGTATTCCAATCGGCGTCGGCCTCTAAACCATCCGGCCAATACGCCGATAAACGTCGGATGAACAAACCGGGTCGATTTGATGACAGCCGCCAGCCGCCAGCCGCGGGCGGCTGGCGGCTGGCGGCTGGCTCGGTTACTACGCGGACCTGGCAGGCTGACGGGATGGCAGGTCGGGACACGGCGCCGGACGAGGTGGCGCCCGCGGTCGCCGCCGCCCGGCTGGCCGCGCAGGGGCTCGCGGGCACGGCGTGGTGCACGGCCGTCGACACGGTGGCGCATCTCCTCGCGGTTCAGGCGCAGGACCCGCGCGGCATGCGGCTGGCGATCAGATCACGGGTGGCCGGCTCCCACGCCGCCGACGTCGACGAGGCCCTGACCACCGACCGCTCGCTCGTCGTCACCTGGCTGAACCGGGGGACGCTGCACCTCGTCCGGGCCGAGGACTACTGGTGGCTGCACCCGCTGACCGCCCCGCGGATGCAGGCCCAGATCCGGCGTCGGTTCACCGAGGAGGGCGTCTCCCCCGCCCAGGCCGAGAGGGGCGTCTCGGTCGTCGAGCGGGCGCTGGCCGCCGACGGGCCGCTGGGCCGCGACGCGCTGCGCGAGCGTCTCCGCGGTGCCGGCGTACCGGTGGACGGGCAGGCGCTGATCTACATCCTCATCGAGGCGTCGGTGCGCGGCCTGGTCGTGCGCGGCCCGGTGGCCGGCGGCGAGCAGGCTTACGTGCTCGTCCGCGACTGGCTGGGCCCGCCGCCGGAGCCCCGCGAGCGCGACGACACGCTGGCCGAGCTGGCCCGGCGGTACCTGGCGGGCCACGGCCCGGCCACCGACCGCGATCTCGCCCGCTGGGCCGGGCTGCCCCTGGGCGACGCCCGCCGCGGGCTGGCCGCGATCGCCGCGGACCTGGCCGACCGCGACGACGGCCGCGCGCAGCTTCGGTGCCCACCTGGCCTCGGGCCGGCAGCCCCCGCGGCCGGCCCGGCCGGGGCAGGCGCGGCGGCCGTGGCGGGCGTAGCGGGCGGTGACGGCGCCACCGATGTGGCCGGCGCAGGCCGGATGCCGCCACCGAGGCTGCTCGGTCAGTTCGACCCGGTCCTGCTTGGCTGGGAGTCGCGGGACTGGATCGTCGGGCCGCACCGCGGCATCGTCACGTCCAACGGCATCTTCCGCCCGTTCGCCCTGGTCGACGGCCGGGCGGCCGGCACGTGGGCCGTCCGCGCCGGGCGGGTCGAGCTGACTGCCTTCGCCCCGCTCTCCCCTGCCGTCACCCAGGCGCTGCGTTCCGAGGCCGCCGACGTCGAACGGTTCCTGCGCCCGGCCGGCCAACAGGCTTCCGTCAGCTCCCGGCGCCCATGACGAGGCAGGTGCTGCTCGCGGTGGCCACGACTCGGCCCTGCGCGTCGCGGACGTCGCCCTCCGCGAATGCCGCCCGGCGGCCGGGACGGGTGACCCATCCGTGCACGGTCAGTGTGTTCACCCGGCCGGGGAGAACCTGGACAGGGCGGACGTAGTTGACCTTGATCTCAAGAGAGGTGTACGCGACACCGACCGCCAGTGTCGTGTGCACCGCGCAGCCCGCCGCGGTGTCGAGAAGGGTGCAGACGAGACCGCCGTGGACGAGCCCGATCGGGTTGTACGCGGACTCGTCCGGCTCACAGGTGAAGACCACGTCGCCGACCTCCGCCGTGACCGGGCGGAAGTCGAAGACTCGTGAGATCGGCGGAGGCGGGACGGTGCCGTCGACCATCGCCCGCAGGAACTCCAGGCCGGACATGGTCAGGCTCGACCGCGCGCTGGCGGCCGGGTCGTACCAGGTCACGGTCTTGCGGCGCAGGTCGCCCCACCTGGGGTCCGCGCCCGGCGGCGCGGCGACGGGCTCCGCCGGTGCACCGGCGGACCGGGGTGCGGGCTCGGACACAGGCTCGGACACAGACACAGACACAGACACGGGCTCGGGCTCAGACGCGGGCTCGTTGGGCGCGGCGGGTGGCATGAGCAGGAGCCTAGCCACCCAGACCGTCTGAGTTGGAAATTGCTTCCCAGCCACGCCTCGCCCCCGTGACACGATCAGGTCGACGGGCTCCCGGTCGACGACTCCGCCCCGGTCCGCACGGACCGGGGCGGGTCAGGCGGCGCGGATCGGCAACGGCGGGCCGCCCGAGACCACCCGGGAGACGGTGAAGACCACGCGCCGGCCGGTTCCGCCGTCGTCGTCCGCCGGGCCGGGGTCCGCCCATTCCACATGCGCGCGGCCCGAGAGCTGCACGGTGTCGCCCGTGCCGAAGTCGACGAAGGCCAGCGCGGCCGTGTCGTCGACCTGCAGGTTGCCGAGACTGTTGAACATGTTGTTGCCGGGGTAGTCGGGCCACGCCAGGTCGCCTCCGGCGACCTGGACGAACCCGGCCGGGCCACCGCGGTGTGACGCGTCGGCACCGCGTTCCGGATGGATGGTGCCGAGGAAGAAGGTGTCGGCCGCGCGCACGATCCGGGTGGCCGACTCGTCGAGCCGATCACCGACCAGCGGAGCCGGGTGCTCGGTCCGGCGGGTCGGCCCCGTGCCGATCGTGCGCTCCTGGATGTACTGCGGGCAGTTGCCGTAGGCCTCGCCGACCTCGACCACCAGGCTCCCGGGACGGGCCGAGATCAACGTGCCGTTGACGCGCATTCGGCGCCGCGCCTGTGGATCGATCGCCACGATCCCGACCGGCTGGTCCGCGCCGAGGTCGGACAACGGGTCGCCGGGCACCGGAGCCGCGCGGATCCGCAGCAGCTCCCCGGCACCGTCGAGGAATCCCGGTGGACCCGTCAGGACCGAGATCCACAGCGTTCCGGCGCGGTCGCGCGCGGTCAGCGCCGCCAGCCGCAGACCTGCCAGGAAAGCGGTCGAGCCGGGGCGCAACCGGGTGGGCCCGAGCATGCCCGCGAGCCGAGCCGCCTCCCGGGCGACACCAGCCCGCTGCTGCACCGCCAGTTCGCCGTCATGGAAACCCCGAGCCGGGTCGGCTGTCATCGGAACGTCACCTCGCGGTCTGTCGAATGCCGACTACGCCGCCGGGAGACGGACAATCGGCCCTCGGTCGCGCCCCGCTCGGCAGCCGAATGCTCCACACCACCGATCGTCCCGCCGACGCCGCCTACGGGGAACCGTCAGATGACGGTAGCGGGAGGCCTACGGAACTCGCTCGACTTCACCGGCGGATGAGTCCGGCGGCCGTCCGGGCCTGGTTCACCCCGGCCTGGTAGACCGGCCGCCAACGGCTCCGGTCACCCAGGTCGGAGCCGAAGCTGTTCCGCGCGGCCTCGTCGGGGGCGATCCGCACGACGGCGGGCGCGGGCCGCACGGCGACCGCCACGGGCGACACGGCGGCCGGCACGGCGGACCCGGGCCTGGGAGCCCCCGGTTCGATGACCACGACCGGGTCGGCGCCGTCAGCGAGGTGGATGTTGGATCCGCCGCCCAGCGCGCCGTCCATGTAGCGCCGGCCCTCGATGGTCACCGGCGGGTAGGCGGCGGGCATGGCGCAGCTGGCCGCCACGGCGGAGGCCAACGGGACGCCGCTGGCGCGGTCCCAGACGACGGGCCGGCCGGTCTCGACGTCCACCGCGGTGATCAGCAGCCGCCGGTCCGGCCAGTCGTGGGCTCCGATCAGCCACGCCATCCGGGCGACGTGCACGTCCTCGGGAATGGTCGGGGCGGTGAGCGCGATCCGGCCGACGCGACGGACCCGCTCCGGATCGGCCTGATCGGCGAGGATCGCGAACACCTCGCCCATCAGGCCGGGGTCCGGGCGGGTCCGCGGAGCGGTCGGGTCGGGGCTCGGATCGGGCAGGGCGGAGAGGCGCTCGGGGCCACCGCCGGTGGCCAGGACCGCCCCCACGATCGCACCCGCGGAGGTTCCCACGATCAGATCGGCGTCGGCGAGGTCCACGCCGCCACGACGCAGGCCGGCTGCCAGCCCGAGCAGCCAGGCCGTGCCGACCAGCCCACCCGGCCCCAGGACGACCGCCGCACCATCGGAGAAGGTCATGCCGATCAGCGTCGGGGCTGAAGTCGGGTTCAGGTCAAGGCCCGCCGGCTACGGCTCGGCGCGCTCGTCGACGGCTCGCCCGGCCGGCCCACCGACCTCCGCGGGTGCCGCAGGTGTGAAGCCCATGACAGCGGCGACGTCCGCCGGTCGGAACGTCGGGCCCTTGACCGCCTTGCCGCCGGCGGGATGCGCCTCCTTCGTCAGGTTCGCGCGGTGGATCTCGGCGAGGACCGCGTCCAGCGGGATCCCGTACCGGGCGGCCGTGCCGTAGGCGACGTACACGACGTCGGCCAGCTCCTGGGCGAGGCCGACGAGGTCGCCGTTCTCGTCGGCGGCGACGGCCTCCGCGGCCTCCTCGGCCAGGAACTCGCGCCGCAGCCGGCGGGTCGCCGCGTCCTGGAGACGCGGCGAGCCCGGCAGGTCGTCACCCAGCGCGCCGTGGAACTCCCGCACCATCGCCATGACGGACGGCGCGGTGGGGATGCCGCGTCCGCGGCCAGCCGGCCGGCCGGGATCACCACCAGGATCACCACCGGGGTCGACACCCGGCGCCACGGCCGGCGCCGCCGGTGGCACCGTGCCCGGTGCCGGTGACGCCGCCGCCAGCCCTCCTGGTACCACCGCGACCAGCCGCGACGTCTTGGTCAGCACCTGGTCGCCGAACCGCTCGGCCCAGGAGCCGGTCAGGGACGCCGCCGTGACCAGGGCGCTGAGCGCGACGTCGAGAAGCTCGTCCACCAGATCCTGTTCGGAGGAGCGCGGCTTGCGCGGGTTCTGGCCGCGCAGACCGATCAGGGCGGCGCTCGCCTCCCCGCACTCCTCGACCAGCTTCAGGACCCGCAGCGCCAGGCCCTCCTGGGGCCCGATCCCGTTGCGCGCGTCGTTCACGTCGAGCGCGCGCACGGCGGCGTCGATCGCCGCGACGGGAAGCGCGGGGTCAGGCACCGCCGGCCGGTCCGGGAGGGAAATCACCACGTCGACGCTACCGCCGGAACCCGCACGCCTGATCGCTGGCCGAAGCCGGCCGCGCCTACGATGCGCCCACGATGCGCAGGGCGAACTGGCTGAACTGCCAGACCACGGCGTCCTCGGTCAGCTCGCCGTCATCGCGGAACCACACCGCGACGCCCATCCCCAGGTCGAGGATCGCGTACGAGGCCAGCCTCGCGGACTCCACCTGGAACCGCCCCGCCCGCAGGCCGGCCTCGATGAGGTCCCGGAAGCACCGCTCGTACTCCGCGCGCAGGCCCAGCACACGCTCGCGGTTGGGCTGGGTGAGGCTGCGGATCTCGCGGTTCCCGACGAACGCCTCCAGCCGGTGCCGCGCGTGGTACCGGACATGCGCCTCCGTGGCGCGCCGCAGCCGTTCCACCGGGTCCGCCGTGGTCGCGACGGCCGCCCGGTGCGCGGCCAGGAGCGCCTCCATCGTGCCGGTCATGATCTGCTCGAGGACGTCCTGCTTGGACGCGACGTGCTTGTACAGGCTGGGCCCGCGCATGCCCACGGCGGCACCGAGGTCGGCCATCGTCGTGGCCTCGTAGCCGGAGCGCGTGAACAGGTCGAGCGCGGCGGCGCGGATCTGCGCGGACCGCGCCGAACTGGGCCGGACCACGTCCTTTCCCGCCACGTCCCTCCCCGATCGCTAACAGGTGATAGCCAAGCCTGGCCACCATCACGTCGCATCATAGCCAGGATCACTTGCGGCCAGAACAAAGTCGTAGCTAGCATCCGGCTAATAGTCATTAGCCCCTGCGGCAGCCAGGAGATCCGATGGTGGTTGACCTCGCGCCCGAGCCGGCGGTCGCCGACCTCGCCGAGCGCACCGCGCGGTTCGTCCGTGACGTGGTGCTTCCGGTCGAGGAGCGGCATCGGGACCCGGTCCCCTCCGAGGCGGTGCGGCGCGAGCTGCAGGACGCCGCGCGGAAGGCGGGCGTGTTCGCCCCGCACGTCAGCACCGGGTACGGCGGCCACGGGCTGGACATGCGCGGTCGGGCCGCCGTGTTCGAAGAGGCCGGGTACGCGCTGCTCGGCCCGCTCGCGCTGAACATCGCCGCCCCCGACGAAGGCAACATGCACCTGCTGGAGGCCGTCGCCTCCGGCCCGCAGAAGGAGCGCTACCTGCGCCCCCTCGCGGCCGGCGAGATCCGGTCCTGCTTCGCGATGACGGAGCCCGCCCCCGGCGCCGGGTCGGACCCCAGCGCGCTGGCCACCCGTGCCGAGCGGGTCCACGGGGGCTGGCGGATCAACGGGCGCAAGTGGTTCATCACGGGCGGCGACGGGGCGGCGGTCACGATCTGCATGGCCCGCACCTCGGGCAGCCCCGGGGACGCGGGCGGCGCGACGATGTTCCTGGTCGACGCGGACAACCCCGGCATGAAGACGGTGCGACACATCGAGACGCTCGACCAGAGCCTGTTCGGTGGCCACGTCGAGCTGCTCTTCGAGGACTGCGAGGTGCCCGACGACGCCGTGCTCGGCCAGGTCGACGCGGGCTTCCGCAACGCGCAGGTCCGGCTCGGCCCGGCCCGGATGACGCACTGCATGCGCTGGCTGGGCATCGCCCGGCACGCCAACGACATCGCGATCCGGCGTGCCAACGAGCGTGAGCTGTTCGGCTCGCGGCTGGGCGAGCTGGGCATGGTCCAGCAGATGATCGCCGACAACGAGATCGACATCGCCGCCTCCCGGGGCCTCATCCTGCGGGCCTGCTGGGAGCTCGACCAGGGCCGTTCGGCCGCGCAGGCCACGTCGATCGGCAAGACGTTCTGCGCCGAGGCGGTGTGGCGGGTGGTGGACCGGTCCCTGCAGATCTGCGGTGCGCTCGGGGTGTCCGGGGACGTCCCGCTGAGCCGGTTCCTGCGCGAGGTGCGCCCGTTCCGGATCTACGACGGCCCGTCCGAGACCCATCGCTGGGCGATCGCGCGCCGCGCGATCAGGCAGCACGCCGCGGCCACGGCCGCCCGATGAGGCGCCCGACGAGAACCGCCGTCGAGGGGCTGGACCTGCCGGCGCTCGACCGGTTCTTCGCCGAACGGGTCCCCGGTTTCCGCGGCGAGCTGACGGCCGAGCGGCTGTCGGGCGGCCGCTCGAACCTCACGTACCTGCTCACCGACGGGACGACCCGCTGGGTGCTGCGGCGACCGCCGCTGGGTGGGCTCACCCCGTCGGCCCACGACGTGCTCCGCGAGCACCGCGTGGTGTCGGCCCTGTCCGACAGCGTGGTCCCCGTCCCCCGCGCGGTCGCCCACAGCGAGGGCGACCCGCTGGGCGTGCCGTTCTCCGTGGTCGAGTACGTTCCCGGCCCGGTCATCCGCACCGAGGAGGAGCTGCACGCGCTCCCCCAGATCGACATCGACCGCTGCGCCCACGCCCTGATCGACGTGCTGGCGCGGCTGCACTCCGTCGACCCGGACGGGGTCGGGCTGAGCGCCTTCGGCCGCGCGCAGGGCTATCTCGGCCGCCAGGTACGGCGGTGGAACGACCAGTGGCAGCGGATCCGCACCCGCGCCCTGCCCGACGTCGACGCCCTGTACGCCAGGCTCGCCGAGGCACACCCGGTGGAGAGCGGCGCGTCGATCGTGCACGGCGACTTCCGGATCGACAACGTCATCCTGACTCCGGGCGAACCGGCGGCGGTGCGGGCGGTCGTCGACTGGGAGATGGCCACCCTGGGCGACCCGATCGCCGACCTGGGGGTGCACATCGCCTACTCCGATCCGGCGTTCGCGCCGGTGCTGGGCGGCTCGGCGGCGTCCACCAGTCCGCGCCTGCCGGCCGCGAGCGAGCTGACCAACCGCTACGCCGAGATCACCGGCCGGGACCTGAGCAACTTCCCGTTCTACCTCGCACTCGGTTACTTCAAGGTGGCGGTGATCGCGGAGGGCATCCACTACCGGTTCGAGCAGGGCGTGACCCGCGGCGCCGGGTTCGACTCCGTCGGCGAGGCGACGGCACCACTCGCCGCGGCCGGGCTGCGCGCCCTGAGCGGAAACCTGGAGACACCTTGACCTGGGAGAGACCGTGACCCTGGAGACACCATGACCAACGTGCTGGACCTGTTCCGGCTGGACGGCAGGGTCGCCGTCGTCACCGGCGCCAGCTCGGGGCTCGGCGTCGGCTTCGCCCGCGCGCTCGGCCAGGCCGGCGCGGACGTCGTGCTCGCCGCCCGCCGCGCCGACCGCCTCGAGGAGGTCGTGCGGGACGTGCGCGGGACGGGACGGCGGGCGCTCACGGTCACCACCGACGTCAGTGACCCGGAGCAGTGCACCGCCCTCGCCGAGGCGGCGGTCGCCGAGTTCGGCCGGATCGACATCCTGGTCAACAACGCCGGAGTCGGCACCGCGGTACCCGCCCTCCACGAGCGGCCGGAGGAGTTCCGGCGGGTCATCGACGTCAATCTCAACGGCGCCTACTGGGCGGCGCAGGCGTGCGCCCGGGTGATGGAGCCGGGCTCGAGCATCATCAACATCGCCAGTGTTCTCGGGCTCATCAAGTCCTACGCACCGCAGGCCGCCTACGCCGCCAGCAAGGCCGGGCTGATCGGGCTGACCCGGGACCTGGCGCAGCAGTGGTCGGGCCGCCGGGGGATCCGGGTGAACGCCATCGCCCCGGGATACTTCGCCTCCGAGATGACGGCACAGATCCCACCAGACAAGCTGATGACGTTCATCGGCAACACCAGCCCGCTGCGCCGGCTCGGCGAGCAGCACGAGCTGGACGCGGCGGTGGTCTTCCTGGCCGGTCCGGGAGCCTCCTACATCACGGGATCAACGCTCGCGGTGGACGGCGGCATGTCCGGCCACTGAACCCCCACCCCCAGCCAGCTGGCCGGGACCAGACCGGCGTCGGCGAAGTGTGGCGGGTGGGCGTGTCCATAGACTCATCAGACCGCCACACATCATGACGATCAAGGCTGGGGATCGGACAAAATAGGTTAAAGGGTGCAGGGTTGGGTTCTGGGGGGCCTGATGGGTCTGGGCTGATGGGAGGTGGTTGGTGATGGCGGACGTGCCCGCCGATCCGACCGTGGTGCACCCGGTCCCCGGCCAGCCGCGGGTGGTGCTGCTGAAGCCGCTGTGCACCTCGCCGCTGATCGAGGTCGGGGAGTTCTCCTACTACGACGACCCCGACGACCCGACCGCCTTCGAGACCCGCAACGTGCTGTACCACTACGGGCCGGAGAAACTGGTCATCGGCCGGTTCTGCGCGCTGGGCGCGGGCGTGCGCTTCATCATGAACGGCGCGAACCACCGCATGGACGGCCCGTCGACCTTCCCCTTCCCGATCATGGGCGCTTCCTGGGCCGAGCACTTCGACCTCATCACCGGCCTGCCCGGCCGCGGTGACACCGTGGTCGGCAACGACGTCTGGTTCGGCTACCGCGCCATGGTGATGCCCGGCGTCCGCATCGGCCACGGCGCGATCATCGGGTCCGGCTCGGTCGTCGTGGACGACGTCCCCGACTACGGCGTGGTCGGGGGCGACCCGGCGCGGCTCCTCCGCCTGCGCCACAGCGAGGCGGACGTCGCCCGCCTGCTGGCGCTGGCCTGGTGGGACTGGCCGATCGAGCACATCACCCGGCACATCCGCACCATCATGGCCGGCAGCGTCGACGGCCTCGAGGCCGCGGCCCCCAGGTAGCCGGGCGCGGGGTCACGCCTCCCGGACGATGAGCGCCGCGCGGTGGTGGCCCGGTGTCCCGATCTCGTCGAGCAGCGCGATCGCGAAGTCGGCGTAGGTGATCCGGCTCGCCCAGTCCGCGTGCCCGGCGACGCGGTAGCGGCCGGTGCGCGTGCCGTCGTGATCGAAGTCGCCGGCGGGTGCGACGTACACCCAGTCGAGATCGCGGCCCCGGAGCTCGTCGAGACCCGCCGCATGGCCGAGGGCGAAGGGACGGTACTCGGTCGGGAAGGCGGGCTCGTCCATCAACGGGACACCGGACGCCCCGGCCATGATCGAGGCGAGGCCGACCATCACCAGGCGGCGCACCCCGGCCGTCGGCAGCCCGGTGCTCAGCGCACGGGCCGACGCGGTGAAGAAATCGTGGGACGGCACCGCCAGGTCGACGGCGGCGCTGATGGCGGCGTCGTGCCCGGCCGCCACCTCCTCGACACTCGCCACATCGACGACGTCGCCCCGCACTACCCGCACGTCGGACGGCATCTGGTGACGCGCCGGGTCGCGCACCACGGCGGTGACCTGGTGACCGCGCCGGCACGCCTCGGCGACGGCCTCCCGGCCGGCCCGACCCCCGGCGCCGAAGATCACGATGTTCATGCGGGACCGCCTCTCACCGGAGCCGGAGCCCTCACGCCCGGCCAGTGCCCGGACGCTATGGGGGACAGCGGTTACCTCCCGGATAGCGGCTACCATGCCGCCATGAGGGAACCACTGCCCTCCGACATGTTCGACGAGCTGTGCCCGTCCTCGCTCAACCCGATCCGGTTCGGCGACAAGTGGGCGGCTCTCGTCATCCGGTGCCTCGAGCACGGCCCGCGCCGCTTCTCCGAGCTGCGGGTTCCGCTGCGCCGGGTCTCTCCCAAGGTGCTCACCGCGTCGCTGCGCTCCCTCGAGCGGGACGGCCTGGTCAGGCGCACCGTGTACGCCGGGCCGAGCCCGCGGGTGGAGTACGAGCTGACCCCCCTGGGCCGCAGCATCCTGGAGCCGATGGCCGCCGCCTGCGCCTGGGCGGAGGAGCACTGGGACGAGCTGCTCGAAGCCCGGGAGGCGCACGACGGCGCGGGCCGCCTGGACCCCACCGGCTCGTGACGAGCCCGCCCGGCGGCCCTGACCGAGGCGTCCCGGAACACTGACCGCTGCTGCTCAGGTCACGGACTGTTTCTCTCGCCGGCGGAGCCGCGGGGGACCAGTGTCGGCTCGAAGACGATGCTGACCGCTTCACCGGGGCGTTCGACGACGAGCTCGGCTGCCCGCCGGCCCATCTCGTACGAGGGCTGGGTGATCACGGTGATCCCGAGTGCGGTGGCCCAGGGAAAGTCGTCCATCGTCACGAACGCGATGTCGTCGGGAATGGCGAGGCCGCGAGCCGTGAGCGCCGAGTACGCGGCGACGGTCAGGCGGCCCGTGGCGCAGGCGACCGCGTCCAACGGCGTTCCGCGAGCATGCGCGCGCGCGAGGAGCGCGCCGACAGCATGGTCGGCCTCTTCCGCCGTCTCGGCGACGGCCACCGCGTCCGCGGGCAGCGGACGTCCGAGCTCGATGAGCGCCTGCCGCAGCCCCGCCGTGCGCTCGAGCTGGGACGGGCGGCTCCCGGAGGTGACGACCCCGACGGACGACCGCCCGCACCCGGCCAGATGCCTGGCCATCAGACGACCGGCCCCGACGTTGTCGAGGCTGACGGCGTGCAGGTCGGGCGGAGGGTTCCGCACGGTACGCGCGACGATCACGCACGGCGTGCCGGTCTCGGCCATGCGGCGGGTGCGGCTGTCGGTCTGCTCGCCGGCGGTCACGATCAGGCCGCGCACCCGGTGCTCGTCCATCATCCTGACGAGCGCGATTTCATGGTCGGCCTGGCGGAACGTGTTGGCGAGCATGACGAGGCTGTCGTTGGCGGCGGCCACGTCGTCGATGCCACGGATCAGGTCGAGGTAGAAGGGGCTGCTCAGGTCACGGATGACAACACCGATCGTGCTGGAGCGACCGGCGAAGATACTTCTGGTGAGCGCGTTGGGGCTGTACTCCAGCGCGGTGACCGCCTCCCGCACCCGGGTCGCGGTCGCCTCGGTGACGGCGCCCCCGTTGAGCACGCGGGAGACCGTCGCCGTGGAAACGCCGGCGTGCGCGGCGACGTCACCGATGGTGACTCGCTTCGCCATGGTCGCTGCGCGTCCCTCCGAACGGTTCCGGCGGTGCCCGGTCAGGCCGCCTGGTCGGCCGACGCTCCGGTCGGGTGCCCTGCGGGCTGACGTCCCGGCGGCCGTCCAGTCGGTAGGCGGCCGTCGGATGCCCGGTCAGGAGGGCGGCCCGTCAGCGGGCGACGCACCGGCCGTCGCGAACGGCGAACCTGCCGCCGACCATGACAGTACCCACGTCGCGGAGCTCCGCCGGGTCGGTCACCACCAGGTCGGCGATCGCCCCGGGGACGACACGGCCACGGCGTGGCGCCAGGCCGGGGATGGCGTCCGCGGCGTTGGCGGTCGCCATCGCGACCGCGGCCGGCAGGGTCACCACGCCCGCCCGGACGGCCCGGTCGATCGCGAGCAGGACCGGGTCGTGGTGGCCGCCCGCGTAGTCGGTCGAGATCGTGTCGACCAGCCCCGCGGAGAACATCGCGTAGAGCAGCTCGGGGCCGGTCGTCAGCCGCCGCGCACCGAACGTGTCGAGGGTGGAGACGTCCACGACAGCGCCGAGCTCCTTGAGCCGCTCGGCGTGGTCGAGGGCCTCGCGCAGCCCGAAGCTCGAGTGGTTCGAGTGCCCCGCGACCAGTGGGACGTCGGTCCTCGCGATGGCGGCGACCTGGGTCATCGACGCGGCCGCGTTGTGCACCACCACCGGGACGCCTGCCTCACGGGCCTGGTCGGCCGCCTCCGTGAGCCCGCGCAGCGCGACGTCGAAGGCCGGCAGCACGACGGCCGAGACGATCTCACGCGCCTCCTCGGCCGACAGTCGGCCCGCCAGCCCCGCGTCCGCGAGCGCCCGATCGACGCCGTCCCGGTCGAACGCGGACGCCGAGATGTGCCGGCCCAGCACCGCGTCCCGCAGCCCGCTGGCCTGCCGCGGCGTGATCGTCACGCCGCTGCGCCGCTCGATCTCAACCGGGATGTACCGGTAACACGCCCCTCCCCCGCCGAGGGTGTGCCCGGCCCCGATCTCGCCGAGGGCCACCGCGCCGGCGTCGACTGCCTGCCGCGCGGTGAACCTCCGGTTCGCCTCGGTGAGACCGCCGCCGTCCACGATGGTCGCCGCCGCCAGGCAGGCCGGGGTGTTGCAGGAGGCGAGCCGGACGTTGACCGGATGTGCCTCGTCCGTGCCGGCGAGATCCGCCGCGGTGACGAAGCCGTCCACGCAGAGCACCGTCGTCGTCCCCTCCAGCAGGTGCCGGTCGAGGTTGGCCAGCACCTGCTCGCGCGGCAGGCCCACCTGCCCGCTGGGGAACAGCGGCCCGAACGCGGTGCCGTGGGTGTGGTTGTTGACGAGGCCCGGAAGCACCAGCCTTCCGGCGCAGTCGACGATCTCGTCAACGGCGACGTACGCCTCGGCGGACCGGGTGGGGGTGATCTCGCGGACGGTGCCGCCCACGACGATGATGTCGACGTCGCGCCGCGGTTCCCCTCCCCGGCCGTCGACGAGGTCACCTCCGTTCAGGACGACCGTGCGCGTCATCCGCCCCTCACCGGGCCCCCGCCGGGTGGAACCGCTCGAACCGGAAGGCGGCGAGCTCGTCGCCGTGGTCCTCCCCCGCCACCTCCGCCGCGACCAGGTCACCGGCGTGCACGCTCAGGGTCACACCGCTGTGCGAGACGGCGAAATGGAAGTTGGGCAGCTCGGCCGCCCGCCCCAGCACGGGCAGGCCGTCCCCGGGAATGGGCCGTTCACCGATCCGGACCTTCTCCACCGTCGCCGCCCGGATTCCCGGGTAGAGCACCCGGCTCGCCTCGAGGATCGTCTCGACCGCCGATCCGTCCGCGCTCATTTCACCGTTGCCGGAAATACGCACCGCGCCGTCGATCGCCTGGGTGTGCAGCAGCAGCCGTCCGCCCCCGTCCGGCCGCAGGTGGACGTCCGGCGCGTGGATGACGCGGGATACCGAGACGGTGACCGGGGAGGTGTGGACGAGCACGCCGTGGGTGTTGCGCATCGGCAGATCCAGGCCGGCGAGCCCGGCGATCGCGCCGGCGCGCGGCCCCGCGCAGTTCACGACCGCGCCCGCGGAGATCGAGCGACCCGAGGCGAGGCCCACGGCACGTACCAGTCCAGCGGCGATCCGCAGGCTGACGACCGGGTCGTCGGTCACCAGCTCGGCGCCCCGGGACACCGCCCTCGAGAGCAGGTGGCCGACCAGGCGGGCCGGCTCGACCCACCCCTCCCGCGGGAAGTAGGCGATCTCGTCCGCCGGAAGCGCGGCGGGATCCACGTCCGGTTCGAGCTTCAGCGCCTCGGCCCGGCTGAGCCAGCGCACCTCGTACCCGTAGGCGACGACGGTGGCGACCTTCCGGCGCAGCACCTCGTGCTCGTCGTCGGCGGTCTCCCACCGCAGGTTGCCGGACTCGTGGTACCAGTCGCCGGCGGGCGTCTCGGCCGCCAGCCTGCGGTGGGCGTCCATCGCCGCGACCCCGAAAGCGTGGTACGGGTGTGACTGCTTGCTGGAGGCGTTGATCCAGGCGAACGTCGCACCGGAGGTGCCGCCCGCGGGGGCGCCGGCCTCCACGATGACGACCCGGGCACCGCGGCGCGCCAGCGAGGCGGCGACCGCCGCGCCGTAGGCACCGGCACCGATGACGACCACGTTCTCAGCCATGCCGATCCTTTCCCTCCGGGCCGTCGGCTCTCGCCGCGTCACGCACTCTTGAAACTAGTTTCAGTAACTAGTTTCACCCTGACTCACAATGCCCGCACGGTCAACCAACAGGGCCAGCTCAGATGATGCCGTCGGCCCGCAGTCGGGCGAGCTCCCCGTCGGGGACGCCGGCGGCGAGGAGGATCTCGTCGGTGTCCGCGCCGAGTGCCGGCGGTCCGGTGGTGGGCGTCGACGACCGTCGTCCCTCGGCGTCCCGGAGCCGGACCGGCGTCGCTGGCACCAGCGTGCCCATGACGTCCACGAGGGCTCCGCGTGCCGAGGCGTGCGGATCGGTCAGCAGATCCGGGCCCTCGTTCACCGCGCCGATCGTCGCGGCGGGGTCCGACTCCATCCACTGCGCCGCCGGCCGGGTGACGAAGACTTTCTCGAAGCGCTCGGCCATCGCCGCCTGCTCCTCGACGGGGGCCGTGAGCCGGTCCGCCAGATCGTCGGCGTCGAGGACCCGGCAGAGCGCACGCCAGGTCCGGGACTCGGCCGCCGAGACGCTCACCCACCGGTCGTCGGCGCATCGGTAGAGCCGGCGGCCCGCAGCCCATCCCAACTTGGGCGCACCGGCGGTGAACTGGGCCGGCATGCCGGACAACAGCCACGTCGAGGCATCCGTGATCGAGGCGTCGACGAAGCAGCCGGTTCCGGTTCGGGCAGCGCCGGCGAGCGCGGCGGCCACGGCCATCGCCGCGACGGCACCGGCCATGGGCGCGGCGATCGCCGTCTGGGGCATCCACGGGAGCTGCTCGGCCATCGCGGCCAGCGCGCCGGACTGACCGAGAAAGGTGACCTCGTGGCCGGCCCGTCCGGCGTAGGGGCCGTCAGCGCCGAAGGCGGACAGCGCCGCCCACACCAGCCGTGGGTTGACGGCTGCCGCCTGCGGATACCCGAAGCCCGCCTCCTCCAGGGCACCCGGGCGGGAGCTGTCGACGACGGCGTCCGCCCCGGCCACGAGCCGGCGGAGCACGTCGAGCCCCGCCGGCCGCCGCGTGTCGAGGGTGATGGAGCGCTTGCCCCGGTTGAGGCCGATGTGGGCGGGCGACGTCCCGGCCGGGCCGCGGAGCGGATCGCCGGCGCCAGGGGCCTCGACCTTGACCACCTCGGCGCCGAGGTCGGCCAGCAGCAGGGTGCAGTACCCGCCGGGATGGTGCCGGGCGAGGTCGAGAACGCGGACCCCACGCAGAGGGAACGTCACCCGCCAAACCTATGCAGGTATCGGGCGAGCTGGTCGAGGGATGTGATGCGGTCTGGCTCGTCGTGCGGGCCGAGGCCGGCCGGGGCGACCGCGGCCAGCACCGCGTCGACGTCGCCGAACCTCGCCCAGGTGGACGCGTAACAGGTCAGGTAGTCGGCGAAGAGCCGGTCAAGGCGTCGTCGGTGCCGGCAGGGTGCCGTCAAGATCGAAGATCACTGCCTGGAGCGGTGCTGTGGTCATCGTCCCGAGTATCCATACGACGCTCGCCGTGCCGGGGCTCGAGAGCGCAGCCGTGAATCCGGCGCCAGGCGCCCGCGATCCATCGGATGTCCCGTCAGCCGACCCGGCATCCGGAGGGCGCCTGCCCGTCCGGGGCCTGGACGTACGCCTTGTAGGCCGCGTCGTGCAGCGGGACCGCCTGGCACAGACCGGAATCGGCGAACGACCACGGGGTGGGAAACCAACCCGGCGGGTGCGCCGGCCACAGGTCGTGCTCGAAGTCCTTCCTCCGTTCCTGGAGCATCCGCGCGACGAAGGCGACGAGCGGCCGGTCCGTCGACTTCATCGCGACCACGCCGTTCGGCGTTCCGAAGGTGCTGACCTCGTGCACCCCCGGATATTCCGGGCCGAGCGGCAGTGCCACGAATGGCTGACTCACGTCCGGGTAGACGGTGGACCATTCCTCGGCGACGGCGACGCGACCGTCGTTCAGCGGGACGAGCCTGATCATGTGCCCCTTGGCGAGGTAGTCGCTGATCAGCTTCGTCGGGGCACCAGCTGCCCAGAAGACGGCGTCCACCGGGGCCGTCGAGGATGGATCCAGTCGTGGCAGCGCCGTCTTGAGCCCCTCGTCGGGGCTGCTGTCCACCTTGCAGTTCCAGGTGTCCTGCACGTACCGGATGAGCACAGTGCTGATCTGGTTGGTGCCCGAGCTGTCCCGTCCAGCGAGAACCTGCTTCCCGCACAGGTCGACGAGTCTACGGATGGGCGAGTCGGGCGGCACGATGAGGTGCACGATGTCGTAGTAGACCTGCCCGACGTAGCGGAGACCGGCGATGGGACCGCCGTTCTCCGGACGGAAATCCCCCAGCCCGCGTTCCGCGTCCACCGGGACGTTGAGCTGGGCGAGGCTGAGGGTGCACTTCGGGTCCGCGGCGAGGGTGCGCAGGCTGGCGGAGGTCCCTGACGTGCTCAGATCAGCGGTGGCCGACCAATGGTTACCGCCGTTGAGTGCGCGATCATTGATGAGGTCGGCGAGCGTCTGGGCGTACAGGCTGTAGGGCGAACCGGCCAGGCCACCCAGCACCTGTACGTCCTTACAGCCGGTGTCGGCATACGGTGACGGCCCGGAACCGCCCAGCCAGTTCTTGAGGGCGCCGGTGCCCACAATTCCACCGCCGGTGAGAGCCACGAGCAGCACCAGCGCGATCAGCACCCGTGGGACCGGCCACGGTCCGCGCCGTACCCGGCCGCCGGGAAACTTCGGCCGCGCCAGAGGCGACCGCCGTGCCGGTGTGGGCGTCTTTGCGGACGCCGTCGCCGTGGCGGCCCTACCGGGGAAGCTCGGTGGCGACTTCGGCTTGTGCCGCTGTCCGCGGGCCGCCGCCAGCACGCGGTCCCGGGCGGTGTTCTCGTCGACGTCGAACAGGTCCGTCCCGACGACCTGCCGCAGCAGGCCGGGTTGTTCGCACTCGCCGACCCGGAGAACAAGCAGCCGGCGATGGATGCCGATCGGGTCACCCGCCCAGGCCGCCGCCCATTCGGCCTCGGCGTAGGCCGAGGCTAGATACTCGGCGGAGAGCACGGCAACCGTCCTGGCCGCACCTCCTGCCGCCCGGTGCATTTCGTGAACGAAATGAGATCCGACAGCGAAATCCCAGACCTGGATGCGGGTGCTGTACCCGGCCTCCTCGAGGTTCCAGGCGATCCACTCCGCCCACGCCTCGTCGGCGGTGGCGTACGAGACGAAGAAGTCCGTCCCGGCGACATTCGCCACCGCGCCCCCGTTGTCGCAGTCCCCCGATGCCATGGGCACACACCCTGGCACAGGTGGCGATCCGCTGATGGCGCCACCCCGTCACGCCCCGGGCTTCTCCCCGTGACACCTCGTGGCTCGACCCGTTCCCCCCGCAGCGACCGCGCCGCAACCGGGCACCGGCGACCTCGGCTGCCTGATCGACCAGGTACACCAGGCCGGGCTGACGGTGAGACCGACCACCACAGGACGGCGCCGCGTCCCCGCCCCCGCCCCCGCCGACGCCGACGCCGACGCCGACGCCGAGTTCACCGTGCTCCGCCGGCGGACGAAGAAGGTCGCGTCACCAGGCCATGGACAGCAGTTCTCCGTGCCACGGGGGAAGCTTGGCCACGGCGCCGGTCGAGACGTCGATGCTGTAGCGCCAGTCGTGGCTGTCACGCAGGCGCAGATCACCGTCGACCAGGTCGACCGCCATCTGACCGAGGGAGTGAGCGGGGTCGGTGTTGCGCTGCTCGAGCAGAACCCGGGTCTGCCGGCCGTCACGGGCGTCGAGTTCCACCACCCGGGACACCCCGCTCCCGTCCGCGGCCTGTTCCGAGGCGATGACGTACACGTGCCTGGCGTCGGCGCTCAGCACCGGCGCGCTGGTCTGCGTCCGCGCCGTCGGAGTCGAGAGTCGCACCGTTCCAGGAATCAGCCGGGAGTTGGCGATCAGATCGCCCCCGTCGGCCTCGGTGTCGAGAATGCGGATGCCGTCGTCCGCTCGTGTTCCGGAGAGAAAGAAGGCGAGGTACCGACCGGTGGCGTCCCAGCTGAAGAAGGACCCGGCGCCGCCATAGGAATAGCTGGTGCCCGGACCGTTGCGGGCGAGTGTGAAGGTCTTCGTCTCCGAGGTGCCAGGAGTGACGATCTCGATGCGGTAGGGCGTGGACTGCGCCGAACCGTCGAGGTCGGGACCGGTGGGAAGCCTCCCGCGGACCAGTCGGGTGCCGTCCGGAGACGCCGAGGTGAAGTCCTCCCCGACGCCGCCGAGGTTCCGGATCTCGGTGAGGGCGGCATTCCGCCCGGAGCGATCGATGGTGAGCAGATACGCCACCACGCCCTCCATACTTCCGACCTCGGCACCCCCACGCGTGTCGCTGCCGCTGATGAAGAAGACGCGGTGGTCCTCCGTCGGGTTGAGACCGTGGAAGACGACTCCCGGCGGGTTCGGCACGCTCAGGCGCCGTGTCCCGGTCGGCGAATCCTGTTCGAAGACCTCGAGGGATCCGCCGCCCGTGATACTGACGACGAAGTGCGGCCTGGACGGGGGAGCTGCCAGCATCGCCGGATCGCGTACGTCATGACGCAGCACCACTACGACCACCCCGACAATGATCAGCACGAGTGTCGCCGCGGCGACCGGAAACGCCATGCGAGGGACGGCGGCGTATCGCCGTCGGCGGCGGTGCGTGGTGGGGGCCAGGCCCGTGGCCAGCTCCGGGACCGGCCCTGCGGCGAGCGCCGTCGCGGCGAGGGCATCGCGGAGCCGATCCTCAGTGGTGCTCATGCTTCCTCCTGCCCGAACACACGACTCAGCGTCCGCAGGCCCCTGCTCGCGGTGGAACGGACACTGGACGGGCTGATGCCCAGAACATCGGCAATCTCGTCGTCCGTGAGATCGAGGTAATAGCGAAGGACGAGGACGGCACGGCGCCGCGGGGGCAGCCGGGCCAGTGCCCGCATCACCTCAAGGCGATCCTCGCCGACAATCGCCGCGTACTCGGCCGATTCGGCCGACCAGATCGGCGGAGGGTGCGACGCGTGCAGGCGCCGGGTCAGGGCCCGGCGGCGAAGGGCCGAGTTTGCACCGTTGACGACGGCGGTACGGACGTAGGCGGGTGCACGTCCCGGGTCGCGCAGGTCAGGCCATCGTCGCTGCAGGCCGACGAAGGCGTCCTGGACGATGTCCTCGGCGGTCGCCCGATCGCCGACGAGCAGCACCGCCAGGCGGAACAGCCCCGCCCCGTGCGCCGCGAAGACGGCGGCGACCCCGGGAGGCTCACCCGCCACCAGCGTAGTTGTCTGTTTCACGCTACATAGACGCACCAGGCGCTGATCCGATGCTCACCGGGCCGAAGAATCTGTACCTCCAGGAGAGCTCGCCACCACCGGACCAGAGCTTGAGAACCTGCTCAAGCGCCCGGCGACGTCCGTCCGCTCGATCCTGGCCACGTCCACTACCCGGCCCTGAACTCCCCCGGCCCTGTCGATGTGGCCGCGGCCGACTCGCCGCCGGCTGGGAGGGCCTGCTCGGCCCCCGGCTCGGGGCGCTCCACAGCGACGAGCGCGACGTCGTCGCCAAGCGAGCCGCCGGTCCAGCAGACGAGCGCGCTGACCAGGTGCGCGTTCGCCTCGGGCAGCTCCGCGGCGGCGAACGCGTCCGACACGGCCGGGAGAAGCGGGAAGAACTCCCGGGTACCGCGGTTGCGGGCCTCGGCCAGGCCGTCGGTGTAGAAGAGCACCCGGTCAGACCGGGCGAAAAGGTAGTGGGCCACGGCCGGCGCGGCACCGAGACCGAGCGGTGGCTGCCGGTCGGCGACACCGAGTGGCTCCACGACGCCGCCCCGGACCCGCAGCGGGTCGGGGTGGCCGGCGTTGAGCAGCGACATCCGCCCGGCACGGTCGATCTGGGCGACGACCGCGGTGACGAAATCCTCGCTCTTCTCACTCCCGAAGGCGGCGACCTCGCTGTCGAGCGCCGCGACCAGATCCGCCGGATCCTCGAGCCGCCCCGCCAGCGCCCGGAAGCAGCCCAGGACACGGCTGGCGAGCCGAACCGCCTCCAGCCCCTTGCCCCGGACGTCCCCCACCAGCAGCCGCACGCCCCACCGGGTGTCCACCACCTCGTAGAGGTCTCCGCCGACGCTGGCCTCCGTGGCCGCGCTCCGGTACAGGGCGGTGAACCGCAGGCCGTCGACGACCGCCGGGACCGGGCTCAAAATGGCACGCTGCGCGACCTCGGCCACCCGCACCAGCGCGGTCAGCCGGTGCTCCCGAGCCTGGCGGGCCCGGCTCGCGACCACGGCTATCCCGCCGCCGAGGGCGATGCCGGCGAGCCGGATCACCCGCGCGATCTGGCCCCCTCCCGCATCCGGTTCCACGACCTGGTTGGCGATCTCCACCGCGCCCGCCCCGGCGAGCGCGGCGAGTGCGTAGACACCGGTCAGTCGTGGACCGACCGTGCTGGCAGCCAACAGCGGAGCCATGACCACGAGCGCGATGATGACGAAGTCGGGTCCCCCGACGGCGTCGACCACGCAGACCGCCACGATGATGACAAGCGGGACCAGCATCGCTGCCCGCGAACGGACCCGCATGACACTCACGTCGAACGTGGTACCCGTCGGGTGTGCCCCGACCCGAACGGGCGGCCACCGGACGGACGGCGACGGCGGACCGTGACGATGACCTGTCTGCCGCCGGCAGAGCGCCCTCCCCCTGGCTCACCCCTCGCTCTAGGTTCGTCACCATGACCGAGACCACCACCGGCAGGAACAGCGGACCGATCACTGGATACGCGGCCGGCGTTCCGTTCACGGCACTGCCGCCAGCCGGCGGCGCCGACGTCCCGGCACCGCTGGTGGTGACCTGGCACATGATGGACGCGCCCCGTTCGGACAGCGCGTTCGCCGCCGCGCTCCCACTGGCCGACGTCCCCGCCTGGCGGGTGCATCTCGGGATGCCGCTGGTCGGCCGACGTCCAGTGGAGGGAGCGTACGAGGCCGCGCTGGCCGATCCCGTGCTGCGGTATGTCGATCCGGTGGTCCGGCAGGCCACCGAGGAGTTCCTGCCGGCGCTCGACGCGCTGGAGGACGAGCTCCCCCTCAGCGGCGGGCCGATCGGGATCGTCGGCGCGTCGCTCGGGGGGACGGTCGCGCTCAACGTGGTGGCCCGGGTGCCGGTCCAGGTGTCGGCGGTGGCGCTGGTGAACCCGGCCATCCGGGCGCGGACCGTGGTCGACATCTTCACCGCGGCGGCGGGCACGTCCTACGAATGGGACGAACGGGCGCACGCCGCGGCCGATCATCTGGATTTCGTGGCCCATGCCGGGCTGATCAGCGGCCGCCGGCCGGCACCAGCGGTACTCGTGGTCAGCGGCGAGCTCGACTACCCGATCAGCCGCTCCGACGCCGGCGAGCTGATGGCCGCGCTCCAGGCCGAGTACCAGGACCCGGCGCGGGTCCGCCTGAGCACGATCGCCGGCCTGGACCACCCACTCGCCGAACAGCCCGGCATCGAACCGGCGCCGCAGATCCCGCTGGCCAAAGTCGTCGACCGCGTGGTCAGCGAGTGGTTCCGCGCGAACCTGTGACCGCTGCAAGCAGAGATCGTCCGCCGGAGCGGCGGGTGGTTCACGGATCGCCGCCGGGCTCCGGGAGGCGAAGGCGGTCACCTCGAGGCTGCTCGCAGCTGACCGAACTTCGCGATGGCAGCCGGGGTCACCGGGGTGAAGAAGTTGACGGGGTTGCCGTCGGGGTCACGGAACGGTTGTCGGACGGGCGGGCGGCGTCCGGCGCGAACAGCGCGACGGTGCGGGTGCCGGCGATCGCGAGCGTGGCGCAGGTGGTCCTGAGCTCAGCGAAATCCTGGTTGGACCAGTCCGCCCGCACGCCGATCGCCCGCTCGTAGAAGCCGAGACCCGCCCTGGCGCGCAGGCAGTCTGACGGGCGGGAACCGCGCTGACGGCGAGGCGCCGGGATGGCGGGCCGAGATCCGGACCCGCAACGCCGTGGGCCGGACGGCGAACCGCAGCAGCGGGTGTAGCTCCGCCGCCTCGCCGTCGATGCCCGCGTGCACCGGTGCGGTGGCGCTGACCGTCAGACCCTGTGCGCTCCAAGCCCGCCCCGGGGGGCGAACTCCGTCGCCGGGGCGGTCCAGAATGACGATTCCCAGCTGGCCGGTGTCGAGCGCCGGGCGGGTGCCGCGGTGCAGGGGGTGGTCCAGAGCGTAGGGGTTGTTCGACACCAGCACCACGGCGAGCTGACGGTGTTCGCGTCCCAGGTCGTCGACCAGGCGCAGATCGGACGCGGGTGAGCTGGGCCCGAGTACCTCCTCGGCGGTCCGCAGGAGCGTACTCAGCTTGGCGTCGCGGTAGGCGGGCTGGCGGACGGCGTCGCCGTAGATTCCGAGCGAGACGTTGTTGACGAACAGGTGGCCGTTCACGTCGGCCACGTCGATCCGGCGCTCGACCCCGTCCGTGAAGGCATCCAGCGCGCCCCCGGGATCGCGTCGGTCGACCCCCAGATCGAGCGCGAAGTGGTTGCGCGTGCCGGCGGGGACGCAGATGAAGGGCAGCCCGTGCGCGGCGGCGGCGGTGGCCACCACCGCCAGCGACCCGTCGCCTCCGGCCATCCCGACCGCGTCGGCGCCGCTGGCCACGGCGTCGTCAA
Source organism: Parafrankia sp. Ea1.12 (assembly GCF_900465275.1). Taxonomy (NCBI): domain Bacteria; kingdom Bacillati; phylum Actinomycetota; class Actinomycetes; order Frankiales; family Frankiaceae; genus Parafrankia; species Parafrankia sp. Ea1.12. The sequence continues at coordinate 34,367 of NZ_UBIZ01000405.1, forward strand.
CCAGCGTTGCCAGGTTCTGGCCCGGGGCCAGGAGGACCGACTCGACCCCGCGTTCGCGGGCCCGCTCGGCCAGCCCGGCGCGAGCCGCCGTGCCACCACCGGACCTCGGGTTGATGAACAACACCGGCCGGCGCGGCGGGTCGACGGGCTGCCAGCCGTAACGCGACAGCCGGCGATCGGACGGGCTCGTCGCCGACGGGTCGAGCGATGCCACCTCACTCCCCTCCCCCCACTCCCGTCCGCTCTTCGACCGCGCGTTCCGCCTGCTCCCGGGAGCCGTTGCGGATCTCGACGAGAAGGTCGTGGACCAGACGAGTAAGCTCGGTGTCTTCGTGAAGGTCCTGCTCGGCCACATGGAAGTCGTGGTTTGCTTTTTCTTGCGCAAAGGCGGACTGGCGGTTCTGGCCGATCATCACGAAGGTGGAGAGGAAGATCCCCTCAAGCGACACAAACAGCGTCAGGGTCGACCAAAGGTGCTTCTCCAGCCAGATCGTCCAGGCCGCGAAGAGGGCAGCGTGCAGATAGACGAACTGCATCGAGCCGGCGAAGGCGATGATGCTGTCGGCGATCCGCAACTGGATGTCGTCGCGTCGCCGACGCAATTCGGACACGACGGCCGGGTGAAATTGTCGCTGTGCGCTCGTGGCTTTCTTGGTCGTGGGCAGCACGGTAGGGGTCCTTCGTTCAGGCGCGTCGAATCCGCCGAGCAACGACAGGTTCTTTGCCACTGGTGTGTCCGAAGGGCTCAGCGAAATCGTACGCTTTTCACCCGGGAAGATCGGTCGGTCGCCCATGGCGACCACGCGCCGGGTGGCTGACCGGCCGATGAGCCGCCGCGTGGCCGCCAAGGCATCCGTATCCCGTCGACCGCTGACCCCAGATGGGCGGTGGTTGCGCCGCTGGGGGCTCGCCCCGTTGCCTGGTGCTCGTTCGACGCGGTGCTTTCCGGGTGCTTCCCGGCACATTCCCGACGAGTGCCGCGGAAGCGCTAGCTGCGGCTCGAGGCAAACTCGTCAGCCTCGGCGCGGGCGATGACGGCGTCGGCGATGGCGTACTCGGCCTGGTCGATCACGAGGAGCGCCACGTCGATGGCGTCGACGGCGTCCTCCTCAGCCCTGTCGGCGCGGTGCTCGGCCTTCCGGACGTCCCGCTCGGCGCGCCGTTGCTCCGCCTCGGCGCGCAACTCGGAGAACCGCTCGTTCACCGACGACCGCACGGCGTTCCACCGCGCCTCCGCGCCGGCTTCCGCCTGCGCGATCTGCTCCGATGCCTTGGCCGCGCCGGCTTCGGCCGACGTCTTGATCGATTCCCGCTGCGCCTCGAGGCGCGCCCGGTTCTTCTCCCGCGCCGCACCGACGACGTCCTCGACGTGCCTCGTCCGGTCGGAAAGTTCGGTGAGTTGTTCGGACAGCGACTTCATCGACTGACCCTCCCCGGGGATCTCTGCATGATTCCGGCTGCCTCGGCAGCCGCCTGGTCATAGTCGTACGTGCCCTTTACCCCCGGTTCCTGAACACGGGAGGGGTCGTGGCGGCCCACGTTAGCCCACCTGGGGCTTACCTCCCGATATCCCTGTTGCACCCAAAGGCGTACATGGCGAAGTCGTCCTATTTCTCGCGACGATTTGGTCCGCTGCCCGTCTTTATCCCGGTCTGCTCCCGGGACGGGCGACGGCTGGCCGAGGGGCAGGGCGGTGCCGGTGACCGCCCGCAGGTCGGCCAGCAGCTGCCCGGTGGTCCGAGCCGCGGTATCGACCGGCTCCGGCGACCAGACAGTGCGGTTGTGGGATGTGTCCGACCAGGGCGCGCCAAGCCCCGCTCGGCCAGCCCCTCGCCGGCCACACCAACTCGGTGTTCTCGATGGCGTTCGCCCCGGACGGTCACACCCTGGCCAGCAGCAGGGACACCGCAATCCGACTCTGGGACGTCACCGACCGGTCTACTCCCCGTCTACTCGGGGCACCGATCACCAGCCACACCAACACCGTCGGACCGGTGACGTTCTCTCAGGACGGCGACACCCTGGTCAGCGGAAGCTACGACGAGACCGTACGAGTATGGGACGTGACCGACCGGTCCCATCCCCGCCCACCTGGTCTGCCCCTGACCGGTCACACTGACTGGATTTGGTCGGTAGCGTTGTCGCCGGACGGCCAAACCCTTGCCAGCGGCAGCAAGGACAACACAATACGACTGTGGGCCCTTCCCTGACCAGGAGCCGCGCGAACCAAAATTTGCGGCACTGCGGTGCGGACGATCGGGGGTCAACCGTTGCACCACCTATCAGTCGGGTGACGGGTGGTGCAACGGTCTTCCCTCGTTCAGGCTCAATTCAGAGACTGCTGCACTGATTACTCTTCCAACCCCCGACGGTGTTCAGCACTCCATAGTTGACAGGTGCGGGCTGATTACCAGAGCAGGACAGGCTACCGCCGATATTGTTCCCCGACACCACAATCGGCCTTTGCCCTGTATTGTTGTTAACTATCAGCACTGAGGACCCGATATTCGTGTGAGAAACGAGCACCTGTCCGGTTGTCTGGCCGATGCTGAGCGACCCACCGACACCGACGTCACGGATGTGAACTCTGGTCGCGCCACCGGTGTTGATCGACCCGCCGATGCTGGCTTTATCAGCGACGAAACCAGCGCCACCCGAGACATTAATCGAACCGGTCACTCTGGCGCCTGGTGCCAGGCACGTAACACCCGTGGTCAAGCTCAGCGAACCCTGATGAGTGCCGGCCACAGTGTGGTCACACGACTGGAAGTAGTTCTCGAACTCGTAGTCAGAGATTTTTTGACCACCCCTCGTACCCACCTCACCACTGGTACGGAAGTGGACCCCCACGTTGATCCGAGCATTGATCATCTCTTCTGCCATTTGAGAGAAGCTCGTGAAGCTCCGGGTTGTGTTGGAAGACCGACTGAAGACACTGATCGCGCCTCCGGCGATGGTGTCACTGCCGAAGAAATCCTCGAACGCCCTCGTGTACACTCCAGCAGCGTAGTTGTGGCCCGCCGGGTATTCCGGATGCTCCCACTCCGACTGGTCTTCCAACGGCAACCAATCCGGATCGACCGCTGTCGCCGGGTTCCCGTCTGCGTCAGCCTCGCGGATCGCCGTAACCGGCCGCCACCTGTGGTAGAGGTACTTGTTGTGGCCAACCATTATCTGGCCGTCGGCCTCCGCAAGAGCTGTCATGGCGAACAGGCGAGCCGTCTCTGACCCATCAAGGCTCTGACGCCGGGCGAGTTGCGCGGCGATGTCGCCCCACGGCGCCTGTTGCCAATATAGTCCAACATCAAGTTGTTCCGGCGTCCGCGTCGTGCTTGACTGCGACCCCAGGCTCTTTGTCTCGTTGACGTCTGCCGCGTACCGTTCACTTGTCAGCGGGATCGGCGCTTCAACCTGAAATCGCTCAACTCCGGGAATTAGGAACGGCTTCACATTCCTAACCCACGCATGGGCATCCAGTTGGTAGCTCGGAGGTACCGGCCGGAATTCCCCAGGCTCGTTTCCGGTTGGGAAGATCTCGTCTTCCGCATTGCGTCCATCGTTCTGGCGGGCGGCGAGCATCGCCGATGCAGCCTCCTCACCCACAGCGATGCCGCCGTTCTTCGCTGGGCTGTTGGGAATCAAGGCAAGGGTGGACTGGTATTTGGAATCGAGCATTGCTTCCATCTCCGGGAGGAGGCTCAACAACACCCTGTAGGAAGCTGTCGCCGCCGCCGCTCCCACAGAGTCGCCCGGATCCGCCGAGGGAGGTATGGCAACGTATGCCTGATGGGTACGGGAGATCCCGTTTGTCGCGTCATAGACCGCACCGTTGACCATCGCTTTGTCGGGTGCGGAGACCCACGGCGGGGTTGCGCTGGTCAAACCCCTGTTGAACAGCAGAAACCCACTGGTCTGGTACCAGTCGATGATTATATTTCTATCGGTTTCGGTTGATGCGGATGCGGGTGCCGCCGACATGATTGGGACGGTGGCCGCAGCCAGGCAGGACAGGGTGGCGCCCCAAATTCCCGCCAGAAATCCTTTACGACTTAACTGTCGGTTTCTCATACCTACCTTCTCCCTTGCCGGCATCATGAGGATTCTTTGCTTCGGGGCCAACAGCCCGCCGCTATTACAGCAAAACCTCCTGGCGTGTCGTCGACGACACGCCATACATGAAGTCCCGTAGCCACGGAGATCGATAGGTGTAGCCGGCCGGAGGGAAGGTACACTTCCGGATCGCGAGGGGTTTTACTGTAGCACTATTGGCAGGATTTAAAATATCCGCACTATCGCACTTTTGCAGGCACCTGATCATCGATCGAACCTGCTACCACTCGCCTGTAAGGCGCCACGGCGCCAGCGCCGTAGTTGACCTGTATGAACGCAGGTCACCCCGGAGTGTTGGGCACACAATTGTGTTGTGTCTCAACGATCTCGATCGAGGCGATTTCGAGAACCCGATGCCGTGGAGATCACACTCCTCACGGCACTGCCGGGCCTCCTGAGCGAGTCGTACTGGAGCGCCGGCGAGAGCGATGGCTCGCTCGAGGGGGCTTCGCGCCGTCAGGCGACGTCGAGCCAGGCACGGCTTTCCCAGCGAGCACCGCCCGCCCGTTCGACTGGACCGCCTGTTCCTCGGCGGACACCGTCAGCCGGTCAACGAGATCGTCGGCTTCGAGGACGCCGCAGAGGGCACGCCAGGTCCGGGGTTCGGCCGCCGAGGCGGTCACCTATCGGTCGTTGACAGATCGGTAGAGCCGTCGGCCCGCGGCCCATCCCATCCTGGACGCACCGCCGGCGAAGCAGCCCGGCATGCCGGACAACAGCCACGTCGACGCGTCCGCGATGGAGGCGTCGACGAAACAGCGGGTGTCGGTGCGAGCCGCACCGGCGAACGCGGCAGCCACGGCCACGGCCATCGCCGCGACGGCACCGGCCACGGGCGCGGCGATCAGTGCCCGGGACATCCACGGGAGCTGCTCCGCCATCGCGGCCAGCACACCGGAATGGCCGAGGAAGGTGATCTCATGACCGGCACGTCCGACGTAGGGGCTGTCCGCACCGAAAGTGGACGGGGCCCGCTCACACCAGCCGCGGGTGACGCCGGCCGTCTGCGCGTATCCGAAGCCCGCCTTCTCCATGGCCCCCGGTCAGGCACTGTCGACGACGGCATCCGTTGAGGCGCGCACCCGCCCGCACGACCTCACGCAGAGGAGAGCGCCACCCAGATCGGGTGCCAGGAGGCGATCGCGGTGGCAACTGTCGCGGCCGTGAGCAGTCCCGTCATAGCCAACGGCGCCGCCGCGCGGCGCAGCCGAACGGCGAGCGGCGTACCCCCGTCTCCGGACAGCCGGACCTCCTGCAGGATCACGACGGACAGGACCAGCAGGAAGGTCAGGGAGTCCTGCAGGGCGAACAGGAGATAGCCCGATCTCCCGCCCGCGTGATGGACGGTGAGATAGGTCCAGCAGGCCGCGAGCGGGACGACCACCATCGCGACGTAGGGAGCCATGGGTCGCAGCGAGACGGCTCCGGCCTCACCCCCCACCCCCTTCTTCGTGATCATGTATGGCTTCTTGACTCTGAGGACGACCTGGACGAGCGCGGAGAGGACCACGATCCAACGGGCGGCATGCAGGACGATCCCGCGCCAGGTCAGCCGTATACCGGTCGGCACGTGCCACGGCCGGCTCCACCACCAGATCAGCAGCGAGGCGACGCTCAGCGGAACGCTGTGGGCGAGGAAGTCCAGATAGTGGACCTTCGCGATGGCCTGGTTCAGGCAGAGCGCGAGAAGCGGCAGCGCGAAGAGGATCAGCATCGACAGCGACCAGAGGGTGTACCAGGTCTGAGCGAAGAGAAACTGGACGGCCTGCCGCAGTCCGTACCGGCGGAGCAGTCGGGGCGTGTGCCGCAGGAGGACCTCGATCATCGAGTACGCCCACGCGAACTGCTGCGACAGATAAGTCTCGAACGTCTCGGGCCCGTCACCGGTCGCGATGACATCCGGGACGAAGACGCCCTGGTATCCGCGCGCAGCCAGGCAGACGGTGTCGAGGTGGTCCTCCGCCCTGGTCGGCTGGAACCCGCCGATCTCGAGGATGCCGGCCGTGTCGTAGGTGCAGTGACTCCCGATGATGAAGGGCGTCCGCGAGAACCCGAAGAACCCCATCTGAAGCGGTCCCTGCAGACCCAGTTCCTGCTCGGCCGCGCCCCGGGCGGTCCAGTGTTCGAAATTCCCGTACACACTCGGCGCCTGCACCCACTTGACCTTTGGGTCGGCGAAGTAGCCGAGCACCCGGTCCAGGTAGTCGGGGTTCGGTATGTGATCGATGTCGAGCTGGGTGAAGTGGCTGTACTCGTGGCCGTGGGCATCCAGCCAGCTGTTGACGTTGCCGGCCTTGGTCTTGCGTTTGAACGGCGGGTTCCGGCGATTCCAGCCGGCCACCCCCTCCCGCCCCCAGCGGGCCTCGTCATGCCGCGAGAAGTATCGGACACCTACCGACCGGGCGAGCTCCTCGATCTCCGGTGAGGAGACCTTGTCGACGAGTATCCAGCTGTCGTGCGGATATCTGATCCTGCTCATCGCCACCAGTTGGCGACGGACGATCTCGAGGGACTCCGAGCCGGGGACGGTGAGGCTGATGACGGCAACCCGCCGGATCGGCGCCGAGATCTCCGCCTGGCGCACCGGAATGGGAACGGGCCGCCGCATGTGCCCGACAAAAATCAGATACATCCCCGCCAGGAGGGTACCCACGTAGAAGAAGGACACCGACATCAGCACGAACAGCACGATCGAGCCGACGTTGTCGGCGCGTAGCCACCACCACCAGAAGAACACCGTGGCAGCCAGCCACCCCACCGTGATCAGCCAGTACTGCAGTTTCTGCCACCGGCTCATCACGGCCGTAGACCGGACCCGGTTCCCGGAATTTTCCAGGAGGCTTGGCGCTAACCTCTGGTACTGCAGGGGGACGGTCAGCGGCCCGACACCACCCGCCAGATCCTCCGAAAGGTACGCCTCGCGCACCGGACCATTCACCGGTCTCCCCCAGAAGAATGCGCGCGCTCGTTTCGACGAGCGGCGAAGAAAAGAGCCACCATGCGTCCCCGCACACAAGGTGCACGGAGAGGAAGAGCGCCACCGCCGGTCACACAGAAGAAAGGCGAGGCTACAGAGGCGAAGGGATCACCCGCGAGTAGAAGCACCCCGCTCCGGCGAACGCCTCCGCGACAAAAAGTGATCTTTCATCGTCATGACCAACACTGACGATCAGCTCGTCGCCCGATGACCTGCCACCGCAAGTCCGCCCCCCCAAGCCCAGGCATTCGACCGGGGCACCCACACAAAGGTCAGCATAGCCCGGATGATGTTCGAGGCTAGACCACTATCATCCGACTGGCAACGCTTGGCACCTTTCGCGACAACCTCATTACCCAGAGCGACCACCGACACCGACGGTCCGGCGCCACCGGGTGAGAGTCCATGTAGACCAGCAACCAAGATCGAGGATCGGAAAGTCGGCGAAGCGGTATATTTCACCGGCGGTACGCGCGCCGAGCGCGCTCCACGACAACGCGGTGAATCGGCAGCCCGGAGTCACCGTCCCCGGGCACGCACACGGCGGACGGCTGACGGCTGACGGCTGACGGGCAGGCGACCTGCGGGAAGAGGAACCGAGACCCATGCGGGGCAGCGCCGCGCGCGTGATTCACATCGTGAGCCTGATCGTGGCCGCGGGTACGGTGGCGGTAACGGTCACCGTCCTGACCGGGCGCGACAGACCGTCACGCGAGGTCCTCAGCGTCCGGGGCGCGGACATCTCGTTCACGCTCCAGGAGGAGGCCGCTGGGACCGGCCTCTCCGACGGCGGGCGGCGCCTCCCCATCGAAAGGATCCTTGCGGCGCACGGCGCGAACTACGTCCGGCTCCGGGTCTGGGTCGATCCACCCGCCGGATACAGCGACGAGCAGTCTGTCCTCACCCTGGCACGCCGCGCGACGGACGCGGGGCTAAGAATAGTGCTTAATCCGCACTATTCCGACTTCTGGGCGGACCCGCATTCACAGGAGATCCCGGTGGCGTGGCGTGGCGCCGATCTCGTGACGACGGCAGCGAAGGTCCGGGAATACACACGCGGTCTGGTCGCCAGACTGGCGGCGCAGGGAACGCCCGTCGACATGGTTCAGATCGGCAACGAGATCACCAACGGGATGCTCTGGCCGCTCGGCGATGTCCGGGACGGCACACGAACACAGTGGTCACGCCTCGCGGAGCTGGTCAACAGCGCGATCGAGGGTGCCCGCGAAGGCACGTCGGGCCGGCCCGTGGCCATCGTCCTCCACGTCGACAGCGGGGGCGACCTCGGCCGCTCGGAGTATTTCTTCGGCAACCTCATCCAGGCGGGCGTCACCGCGTTCGACGTCATCGGGGTGAGTTACTACCCGTACTGGACCGGCTCCCTGGCGGCGCTACGGGCGACGCTCGACGGCCTGGCCCGGCAGTACCACCGGGACATCCTCATCGCGGAGACCGCGTATCCGTGGACGTTGGTCGACCCCGGGCCGGGCGACTGGGTCACGTCCCCCGACCAGCTACCGGACGCCATGACGGTGCCGGCGACGCCGGCCGGGCAGGCAGCCTTCTTCGCCGAGCTGCGGCAGATCCTCCACGACGTTCCGGACGGCCGAGGCCTGGGGTTCCTCGCCTGGGAGCCCGGCTGGCTCACAGTTGCCCCCAAACCCGGCGAGCCGATCCCCGGAGCGAACCTCGCGATGTTCGACCGGGACGGGGTCGGGCTGCCCAGCCTCGCCGCGTTCGCACCCCCCGACGCCACCGGCCTGTGAACGCAGATCACACCAGGCGACGAAGAGGACGACCGCCGGGACGACGCCGCGTAGGGGCCTATCCCCTCCGGACCCGGATTGAGGTCGGCATCTACCAGCAGCGGGGCATCCTCACCAAGGACAGCCTTCGCGAACAGGCCGGACGACGACTCGGAATCGTCTCAGCGCGGGGCACCTGGTATCTCGTCCCGCGTGTCCTCGGGAGAGGCCCGAACCTCACCGGGAACGACACCATGTTGCTCCCCTGCGGCGCACAGGCGGGACCAGACCGCCCGGGTGGCGTCGTCGCTGGGGAAGAACGACTCCAGTCGTAGTTCCTGCGCGGTCACATCGATCGGCGTGCCGATCGATGTGACGACGGAGAACAGGTCAAGGGCGTGCCGGCCACGTCGAACCGCACGTCGATCACGGGCGCGGCGGCGTCCCACGGCTCGGGGGCGGCGAGCAGCGCGGCGACGTCGGCTCGCGCACGCAGCCGGCGCACCAGCGCATCGGTGCGCTCATCCAATACTCCGCCCACAGCCTCGCGCCGGGCCCGTTCCAGCAGATGCGGGACGACGCTGTGCCAGTTGCGCACCGCACGCCGCACCGGCCCGGCTCGATAACCATCTGGAGGACGTTCGCGGACTCCGGCAGGGAATCCGGCGCATACAGCCGCCCGAACAGCAGCCGGGCACCGTTGTTGGCCCGCACCAGGTCCCAGCTGCGGTTCAGCACCACCGCCGGCAACGGACGTGGCCGCGGAGCATGGGCCGACAGCGCCGTGTTCACGCGGTCCAGCTGGGGCTGTCCAGCGGCTCCGCGGTGTATGCCGGCGCGTAGCCGCCGGCCAGCAGGAGCACGTTGCGCTCCCGCAGCGGCACGTCCAGGGCGCGGGCCAACCGCCCGATCATCTGTCGGCTGGGCTGCGCCCGGCCGCTTTCGATGAAGCTCACGTAACGGGGCGTGCTGCCCGCCGCCGACGCGAGCTCCAGCTGACTGATCCGGCGTACCCGCCGCCAGTGGCGCAGCTGCTCTCCGAGCGGCGGACCGGCAGGTGACGCGGACTGCGGTACCGACATGACACGCACCGTACGGTGCAGCCCGGGCGGGATCCCTTCCCTGGCAGGGAATCGCGCCCCTGCCTCGGACTACGCCGCGCCGTCGCGACGGCCGTGAACCGTCCCAGAGGCGTTCCGCACAGCCTCGTCGGCGCGGACAGCCCCGCCCTGCCACCCCGAATCACCCCGCCGTGAAGCGCCTGGCGCGGTGCAGACGGACCGCCCGCAGCACCGCGGCATCGAGCGCGACGGCCGCGACGATGGCGAGCGAGCCGAGGGGCACCCAGTCGCCGAGGCGGGCATACGGGGTGCCGGTCGCGCTGGTCAGCGGCAGGTCTACGACATAGGCGCCGCGCCCGTCCCTGCCCAGGCGGAACAACTGCCGGCCGGAGGCGTCGAAGGCGGTGGACACGCCGGTCAGCGTGGCGTGAAGGACAGGCCGTCCCGCCTCGACCGCCCGCAGCGCGGCGAGGCTGGCGTGCTGATCGGGTGCCCAGCTGTCCTGGAAGGTCGAGGTGGCCGACTGGACGACGACCACGTCCGCGCCGTCGTTCGCCAGACGGCGGGTCATGTCCGGGAAGGCCGACTCGAAGCAGACCAGCGGACCGAGCCGGATCGTACTGCCGTCCGGCTTCCCCGCGGCGAGCACGGTAAGCCGGACGCCCTTGCGGCGGTTCTCAGCGGCTGCCTCGGTCACCGCGGTCAGCCAACCGAAGACGGGGCGCAAGGGGATGTACTCCCCGAACGGCACCAGCCGCATCTTGTCGTACCGACCGCGCGGGCCGTCCGGTCCGACCAGCACTGCAGACTTGTAGATCCCCCCGCCCCCGTCGTCGGGGCTGGCGACCTCATCAGCACGCCGCGCATCGGTGTTGACCAAGACCGGGACACCGAGCATGCGGGACAGATCCTCGAGCCGGCGCAGCCGTGCCTGGTCGTCGACGAGGTCGAACCCGACGCTGCTCTCCCCCCACACGACCAGGTCGACCCCGGTGCCGACCAGGCTTCTGGTGGCCGCCTCACCGTCGGCGAACCGCACGTCGGCACCGTGGACGACGCCTGGCTGGACGCCACCAACGGTGAGCGTGCCGGTGTTGGCCGGGGTGGGCACGGCCGCCGCACCGGCCACCATCACGGCAACGAGCAGGCCGGCTGCGAGCGCGACGCCAGCCCGCCACGGTCGCCGCCGCCCCGACCGCAGGCCCGGCATGACCGCGGCAGCCACCAGCAGGTTGACCGCAGCGAGCAGGAAGCTCAGCAGCCACACCCCGCCGACGGCGGCCAGCGGCAGAAACGGTCGGGCGTTCCACTGGCTGGCACCGAGCAGCGCCCACGGCCCACCGAAGCCCTCCCACGACCGGGCGAACTCCCCGATCACCCAGCCGGACGGGACGGCGACCAGCGCCCAGGCGAGACGGCGGTACCCGGGCGGTTGGGAGGGCAGCCGGGGGCGCAGCGCCGTCCAGACCAGGACACCCCACGGCATCCAGGTGACGCCGAGCGCCAGACCGAGGACGACGATGAACGGACCGGTGTTCGGAACCAGCCAATAGCAGGTCGCCAGGAAGAACCCGGTACCGCCGCACCAGGCACGGATCGCCGCCTCCCGCGGGACGGCGGCCGCCACGATCACCAGGGTTGCCGGCACCACCCCGACGAAGCCGACCGGCCACGCCGACAGCGCGGGGAACGCCACGGCGGGCACCGCCCCGAGCAACGCGGACAGCGCCCGGTACCGCCACCGGGACCACCGGGTCGGCACCAGCCACACATGCCCGCCCGCGTCGACGGACACGGGGCGGCCGGCGCTGCTGGCCATGTCTCGATGGTGCTACCGGGCCCGGCGGCGTGCGCCCGGAGGAGCCCGCCCGGCCACTCCCGCTCGTCGAAGGCGGAGAACCACTCGGCCCTGGCCCGACTCGACGACCGCCTGAGCGGAACCCGACTGACCAATCACTCCCGCGACGGTGGTCACGCTGCGCGTTGCTCATGGGGTTGCACCGGTCCCCGAAAGATATCGCGGCTGGTCACGAGCTTGATCGGAGATCAACGAGCATGCGGAACCAGCGCGTGGGCGCGGCAGGGGTCGAACCTGCGACCACTCGCTTGTAAGGCTCCAGAGGGCAAACACTGTACTCGACCTGCATATATGAAGGTCGCTACTAAGCGTCGGGCACACAATTGTGTCGTGTCTAAACAATCTCTCGGGCGATGACTCAGGCGATCACAACGTGGGGAAAATCATGTTCACCTCGATCCTAGGCGCCATCCTCCCGTACGAGCTTTGTTGTGCCGCCACCGCCTCCCGGTGACACTGAACGCATGGAAGGAACCCCGTTTACCATCGGTGGACCCGAGCTGGTCACCGACGTGAGCCCGGCGGGCTGGGTCGTGGACGGAACCCGCGGCCCCGGCTACACCGTCGGTTCCCTGGTGCCGCGGAAATGAACGCCTACCCCACCCCTCCATGGAGTGGATCTCCATCACTGGCTCCTGGCAATACTTGCAGGGCAGCAGCGATCAGCCCGGTCTGTGGAACAACCAACCAACGCAAGGATCCCTCCCCGTTCCACAGCCAGCACGTCTTTCCGGCCTGCTCGCTCGGCACACGACCACCGCGAATCGGTGCTGGTTCGCCGTATGGCGAGGATTCGGCGCACTCGCCGTGCCCACCGCCGGAATTCCGACCATCGCCATGACGCACCGTCCCATGGTCCTGCTGACCGGCCCACTGACTGCGGCGACCACATCGCTGGAGCATCCACCCTGGGATCGGCGGGCCAGCCTGTGGTGGCCCGAGGACCGCGCATGGTGCGTCGCCACCGATGTGGACCTGATGACCACCTACGTCGGCGGCAGCCAGGCCTGCATCAACGTCCTCACCGCAGACGACCAGCTCGAAGCCATGCCCGTCCCAGTCGACCAGCGGATCACTTGGGACAGCGACAGCATCAACCCGACCCCGCCGCGGACAGCCCACTGAATGACTCGCCTCACGCGGACCAGAGCCGGAGGCGGGCCTCGACTCCGGCACCGCGCGGGCGTGGAGGTCCGGTTGGGCCGGACCCTCCCGGACGGCGCGGCGAAGAGCGAGATCGCACTGCCGATGGGATGGGCCGTCCTATGATGCGTAGCATGCCGAATCTGAGCGTGTCGGTTCGTGAGGCCACCCTGCAGGACGCTCGAACTCAGGCCGAAGCCGCCGGACTCACCCTGTCAGCCTGGGTCGACAAGACCCTGACCGAGGCCATCTGGACAGCCCGGTTCGCTCGACAGCAGCAGCGCAACGCAGCGCTCGGAGTGACTCCCAAGGCCCTCGACGCCGAGTTCGCCCGCCTGGAGGAGCTGCGCCGCCGTGCAGCAGGGTGAGGTGTGGGCGCGCGCGGACGCGCCAGCCCACGCCCTGATCGTTTCAGCCGACCTGTACAACCGAGCGGGTACGGGCCGAGTCGTGACCTGCCCGGTCATCCCCGGTGAACCGCTGCCCCACGACGACTACGCCGCCGACGCCGGGATCACCACCCCGATCAGGGGCACGATCCTGCCCGAACTCGTCGCGTGGATGCCGGTCTCCGGACTGTCCCATCCACTCGGCCCCATCCCCTCCGACGCATGGCAGCGGGTCGACCAGATCCTGCGCCGCGTCCTCGGACACTAAAGGCGAGCCAGCAAGCAGCAGCGCCTTCGATCAGTTGAGCGCCGACACCCGCGTCGGGCGTGAACCGCCTCGGGTTCAGTCGTCGCGGTCAGCACCAGGCTGGTACGACGAGCGTTGCTGCGGACGATCCTGGACAGGATCCGCGGCGCGACGGATGACATCTCGACGGTCAGATCGTCGATGCTCGATGTTCCCGGGCAACCGCCGACAATCAGGGACGTCCCGTGAGCCTGGCCGGGCACCTGCATGATCGAAAACTTGTGTTGTGCCTGAACGATGTGCTCTACACGCGGGCCTACGGAACGATCTCTGTATCCGTCGAGGCGTTCGAGGATCCGCCACCGAGGGGACATAGCAGCTGGTCGCGAGCTTGATCAAAAATCAAGCGAACACCCGGAACCAGCGCGTGGGCGCGGCAGGGATCGAACCTGCGACCACTCGCTTGTAAGGCGCTCCGGGGCCAACACTGTACTTGACCTGCAGATATGCAGGTCACCGAGGAGCGTCGGGCACACAATTGAGTTGTGTCCAAAAGATCTCCATCGAGCAGCCCACACAGAGCATTGACGTGACGATTATCACAGCCGGTCGGGGTCGCAGCACTGTTCTACGGGGTCGTTTCACGCCACGCCACTCCCGTTCCGGTCGGCCCGGACCGGCGGGGCTGACGGTCCACGCGGCACATCGACGTGGGTGGCGGGCAACGTGGCTCAGCGCGCTGACACCCTTTCCACCCAGCCGACAATCTTGGAAAGCGCCGGGGCGCTGTGCGACCCTTGAGATGGCGTCTCACGTGGAGTGAGGAAGCTGCTTCCAGCAGATGAGCGGCGGCGAGGCTGCGGAATCCGGGGAAGTTTTCCATGATCCCGATACCGGGACACCCACGCAGAACGCACCCTTAGCCAGGCGACCAGGTCCGAATCAAGCTAGCTCCCCAACCCCGACCGCCCATTTCTCGAAATCACCCGGCCCGAACGGTAGACGGTAATTACTGGCAAGTAGATCGTCGGCCAGCGCGGCCACGAGAGGAACTGTAAGTAACCCAATCCTGATCGCCTCGCATAGAAGGGCAAGCGTCGGCCGTAGTCGAATACCACTGTTCTCCGCAGCGCGTCGAGCGGCACCGTCGTCAACCACCGCCACACCGCCTAGCGTGACGGCAAGCGCAAGCACAGCCGCCTCCCCACGGTTGCGGTAGCCCCTGACGAGGAACTCGGCGAAGCGGGCGAATTCGACGATCTCCCTTTCGGTCCGGAGCTCTCGGTGCTGGATCCATGGCGCATCCAGCACCGCCCGAATCCGCCCATCGTGGGTGGCGCCTACCCGCAGCTCATCCACGACCACATCAGGTATAACTGCGGTCCGCGCTCCGACGACCGCTTTCAGAACTCCGAGCCAGCCTTGCTTAGCGATATGGCTCAGCGGCCCAGTATCGAAAACCAGGACTTCGTCGATATCCATGCGACTACGACACGAACTTCCATATCGCGCTCTCCGGAAGTGTCTCCAGCACGGGTAGATCACTTTCCTCAAACGTGTCGAAGAGGAGATCGAGCGCCCGATGGGACGTGACGATCTCTCCACGGTACAACCTCAGCACCGCCTCCTGATAGCCCCGAGGGAGAGAGGGTGCAGCGAGTTCATCGCGAGGGACCAGGTTGAGTTCAACGATGTCAGCCCTGGTGGTGCGGACGCTTCGGATCCGACCGACCTCACTTTGGTCGACTTGCCTTAGCTCCGAAAGTCGCCGCGCCAATGTTGACATGTCAACACGAAAGACGCTACCAACTTTGACGGCCGCCGTTCGCAGATCATCACCTTGCCTCCGCAAATCAGCCCACCTTCGCTTCAATCCCTGCGCAGGCAGGAGAATTGCTCGTGCGAAACGGTCAACCCGGGTTTCCCAGGCAGCTTCGTCGCTTTGCTCGCCAATGCGCCAGTCGACCGAGTATGGGTCAGCGAATAGATAGTGTCCTAGCTCGTGAGCGAGAGCTAGCCTGCGCCGACCTACATGGAGATGGCCATTGACGACGGCAACGCCGCCACGAGCCAAAAGAATCGATGCCGCGTCTGCGGTCTCCGACCCCAAGTCCAGAGAGAACGGCAGCAATCCGAATCGACTCAAGCGTTCCGACATGTCCAGGAAGGGCTCCTCGCCATCAAGGCCGAGCAGAGTCCTTGCTTTAACCGCGCAGGCTTCCGCATCCCCGACGGAACCCGGTCGGTTCATTTCCGGCAGAGCTCCGAGACTCCACCGGACGTCCTCACGCTGGACGAATTCGACATTACGCGCAACCCGCTCGACAGCCCGGTCGATCGACGGACTCGCAGCGCCCGGCTCCTGCAGGTTGCGATGGGACACGAGCGCGGGAGGCGGATCCAGGACGAACCATTCGATCCGCTCGTCGAGCGCCTCCGCGATGCGGGCGAGCTCAAGCGCCGACACGCGCCGCGTTCCGTTTTCGACCTTGGTGAGAGCCGATCGATCCAGGTTGATGGTCGACGCCAGCGCAGCCTGCGTCAGTCCAGCACGTTCCCGAGCTTCGGCGATGCGCCTCCCCATCGCCGCGGGATCAGCAGTAGCCACCTGTGCGATTCTAGAACATCAACTAGATCACTACCAGCGACTCGCCCAGATGCCCCCCTAGCACGAGGCCCGCGCGACCCGCCGAGTGGCACACGAAAATCGTTGATCTAGCAACCGACCCGCGTAACGTTCCGCGACGCAGTGAGGCCACAACGTGATCCACGCCAGTGGCCTACTAGGGTCTGTTCCAAGTTCGGATCATGGGGTTGGCAGGGTGCGTAGCCAGAGGATGGATCCGCGCAGGTGGAGTCCTGCGGCGTAGCTTTCGGGTGTCTTGTCGTAGCGGGTGGCCAGACCCCGCCATTCCTTGATCTTGTTGATGCCGCGCTCCACGGTGTTGCGGTCTTTGTAGAGCGTGGCGTCGTGGCTGACCGGGCGGCCTCCG
>NZ_UBIZ01000042.1:0-712 GCF_900465275.1 Parafrankia sp. Ea1.12
TCGAAGGAGGCGGAGCTCCTTGTCCTGCGACATCAGGTGGCGGTGCTGCGCCGGCAGGTGAACCGGCCCGGTCCTGGAACCGGCGGATCGGGTGATCCTCGCAGCCCTGTCCCGGCTGCTGCCCCGGTCCAGCTGGGGTTCGTTCTTCGTCACCCCGGCCACCGTGCTGCGCTGGCACCGTGACCTCCTCGCACGCAAACGGACCTACCCGCGGAAGTCGCCCGGTCGGCCGCCGGTCCGCCGGGAGATCCGCGAGCTGGTCCTGCGCCTCGCGCAGGAGAATCCGACCGGGGGCCACCGCCGGATCCAGGGAGAGCTCGTCGGGCTGGGCTACCCGGTCGGGGGGCCACCGTCTGGCGGATCCTGCACCGCGCCGGTGTCGATCCCACGCCCCGGCGGGCCGATGCCTCCTGGCGCACGTTCCTACACGCCCAGGCCTCCGGCATCCTCGCCTGCGATTCCTTCACCGTGGACACCGTATTCCTACAACGGATCTACGTGTTCTTCGTCGTCGAACACGCCACCCGCCACGTCCATGTTCTCGGGACCACGAAGCACCCGACCGCAGCCTGGGTCACCCAGCAGGCACGGAACCTACTGATGGACCTCGACGAACGTGGCCACCGGTTCCAGTTCCCCCTCCGTGACCGCGACACCAAGTTCACGGCTTCCTTCGACGCCGTCTTCACCGGAGCCGGCATCGACGTGGTAC
>NZ_UBIZ01000607.1:0-2793 GCF_900465275.1 Parafrankia sp. Ea1.12
AAGAGCCCGCCACTGAGCTCCAGCACGGTGTTCGGCAGGCCGGCCTTGTCGGCCTTGTCGAAGTTGACGGGGTTCGACTCGACGGCGACGTCCGCGCCCCCGGTCTGCAGGGTGTTGTAACGCTGGTTGGAGTCGAGCGCGGCCTGGAAGGTGAGGGTGTCCAGGTACGGCTTGGGGGCGTCCCAGTAGCGGGGGTTCTTGACCAGCTCCATGGCGGCCTGGCGGGTCCAGCTCTTCAGCGTGAACGGGCCGGCGCCGATCGGGGTGGCGTCGAAGGCCGCGGCGCCCTTCCGCAGGGCCGCGGGCGAGGCGATCCAGTTCAGTGACGAGGTGACGACGGACTGGGCATACTTGGGCACCTGGGTGACCATCGTGGCCGTCAGCGTGACATCGTCCACCACCTCGGTCGAGGCGATCATCGACGCCTCCGAGCGGTGGGGTGAGCCGGTGGCCGGGTCCTTGACCCGATCCCAGTTGAATTTCACCGCTTCGGCATTGAGCGGAGTGCCCGTCGGAGAAGACCAGCCCGGGCCGCAGCTTCAGCGCGAAGGTCGCGCCACCGTCGGTCGTGGCGAAGGACTCGGCCATCGAGTACGCGATCTTGCCCGTCTCGTCCGTGGTCATCAGGGTTCCGTACAGGGCGTTACCCAGCACGGCGGTGATCGCGGCCTGGTTGCCGAGGGATGCCGGGTCCAGGCTGCGCGGATCGCTCAGTATGAGGATCCGGGCGGTACCCCGGCCACCGGCTCACCAGAGGGACCCGCGGTTCCCGTGGACGGACTGGAATCCCCGCCTCCACAGGCCCCCAGGACGAGTGCGGCGCAGCAGGCAACAGTCGCGCCGAGTAATCGGCTCTTACGCATCATCAGTGACCTCCCGTTTTTCTCATGACAGAAAGAAGACGGGGCCGCGGCCGACCAGCTGACGATGACCGCGCCGTCGACCTGTTCGGGTTCAGGTGGTGATCGCGGGTCGGTCGTCCAGTTCGATCCCGAGTTCCTTGAGCTCGCGCTCGGCCCAGAACAGGCGGCCGGTGTATTCCATGGGCTCGGCACAGGAGGCGAAGTAGGCGAGCATGCGGGCGGGGACCTCCATCGGCACGGCCACGCTGTCGTCGAGGCCGGACTCCTTGACGCGGATGGCCGTGAGCTCGGTGGCGACCAGGCCCGGGTGCATGCCGATCACGGCGATTCCCTTCCGGGCGAGCTCGGGAGCCAGCACATTGCCGAGCCGGTCGAGCGCCCGCTTGCTGCAGTAGTAGCCGGGCACCGCGAGGCTGAACCCACCGATGTTCTCGAGCTTGGGAAGCTCCTCCGGCTGGCGGAAGACCTCACCGCTGCCGGTGCTGAGGTTGATGATGCGCCCGCCACCGCGACTCTCCATAATCGGAGTCACCAGCTGTATGAGCGTGAAGGGCGCGTGGAGGTTGACCGCGAACTGGTACAGCCAGTCCTCACGCGTCAGCTCCAGAAATCTTTTCGACCAGATCTCGCCGGCGGTGGCCGCCGCGTTGTTGATGAGCACGTCGACGCCACCGAACCGCTCGACGGCGGCGTCGACCAGGCGCTCGAGATCCGCGGTCTCGGCCAGATCGGTCTGCACGGCGATCGCGCTGGCTCCCGTGTTCTCGATTTCGGTCAGCGTCTCGTTCAGGGTGCCGGGCAGCGTTCTGTCCGGCTCGACCGTTCGTGCGGCCAGGACCAGGTTCGCGCCGCGGCGGGCGAACGTCTGGGCCGCCTGCCTGCCGATGCCACGGCTGGCCCCTGTGATGATCACGACCTTGCCGGCCAGGTCGAGTTCCTCGTGTCGCTGCATCGTCATACGATCTCCGTCCTCCATTTGACCGATGTTCAAATGGAGGGTAGCGCGGCCCCATCGCGCGTCCCCGGTCCTCGCGGTCGAGGTGGCCGGGTTTCCAGAGCGTCGAGGGGTGTCGGTCGGACCCGGCCGAGGAGGATCACGAGGTCTTGCGTGTGCGCGAGGACGTCGGCCAGGACGTCGGGGGTAGTTCGGCGAGGCGGGCAGGTGTCGGGCGTCTGCCTACCGCGGTAGATCCGTGACGATCCGCTGGTCGTTCCGCGCGATGGCGTGACGCGGCGTGAGGTCGTGGCTGAGGCGGCGGAGGAAGCTGTCGCGGGCGTGTACCCCTTCGGGGGTCCTAGGCGGGCGGAGGGGACTCTGTGGCGTCAGGGCGGAGTGGGTGGCGACATCGCGTACCCGCCACCGCCACCGCCACTCGGCGCACGGCGCACGGCGCACGGCGCACGGCGCACGGCGCACGGCGCACGGCGCACGGCGCACGGCGCACGGCGCGCTGCGCGCAGCGTCCCGGCCGAGGAAGGCCGGGCCGTCGAGCGGGTCGGCCAGGTCGAGGGCGTTCCTTCAGCGGAGCCGACGCGTACCCGGCCGGGGACTCAGGGGTCCCAGCGACGCCCGGCACGATCGGGTGCCGCAGGATAGCTGTCTCCTTGATCCCGGAAAATCTACTCCCGCCGCAGTAGACATCGAGTTCTGTCCTGGGTAGAGTTCCTGTCGTAGCGAAGGAAGTCACATGGTCGCGGCAGACATGAACTGGCGCGGGCAGGGCGGTGGCCAGGGCGGGCCGCCGAGTACCACCGCGAAAGGTTCGGCAGTACCCAGCAGTTGACCTATGTGGAGAGGGGAGTAGACGCCATCAGGATCGCCCGAGCGATGGTCTAGCTCGCTCGGTTACCGCAGGCCCCGGATTGGAAGGTGGTCCCCGGTCACGCATACGCGATCCCCGCACCCCCGCCCTCTCGGGTGGGCATGCGG
>NZ_UBIZ01000160.1:0-18617 GCF_900465275.1 Parafrankia sp. Ea1.12
GGGCAGGGGCACTGGTGGTCGGGTCCGAACATCAGGTGCAAAGGTGCTGGCCGCGGCGCATGCGCCGATGCCTGTATTACGTGCGCCGCGGGCGGCTCCCGTGGCCTCGCGCAGTACACGGACCACCGCGGCTCCGAGACCGTGTGGCTCCGGCTCCGCACCGACACGGCTCCAGGCTGGTTCCATTCCAGGTCGTTACACGGACCTGGACGCTCGCCGGACCGCGCCTCGACGCCTCCCCCGCTCCCGGCCCGCGATGCCGGAGCCGGCAGGCGGCAGGCGGCCCACCTGCCCGGGTTCGTGAGGCCGGCGCGGATCAGGCTGGGTCACTCATGGACGCCCGGATCCCGGTTCCGGGACCTCGGGCCGGTACGTCAGGGGCCGGCCGCCGCCCGTGGGCCCGTGGTCACCGGAACGACGACAGCCGAGGCCCCGGTGGCCGCCGGCATCGCGGTCGGCTTCCCGGCGACGGGCGACTCACCGCCGCCAGCCGACTCGGCACGCAGGGCCGCGATCGCCGCCTCGAAGTCGCCGAGCGACTCGAACGCCAGGTAGACGGAGGCGAAGCGGAGGTAGGCCACCTCGTCCAACTCCCGGAGGGGGCCGAGGATCGCTCGGCCGACATCCTCGGCGGCCACCTCCGCGGAGCCCGAGGAACGCACCGTCTCCTCGACCCGCTCCGCCAGCAGCGCCAGATCGTCCGACCGGACGGGGCGACCCTGGCACGCCTTGCGCACTCCCACGATCACCTTCGCGCGGCTGAAGGGCTCGGTGGCCCCGCTGCGCTTACGGACCCGCAAGGAGGCCTCCTCCATGGTCGTGAACCGACGGCCACAGGCCGGACACGACCGCCGGCGCCGGATCGCGGCGCCTTCCTCGGCCTCCCTGCTGTCGACGACACGGCTGTCGGGATGCCGGCAGAAAGGGCACCGCATGGTCCGCTCCCCTCCACCCCGGGCAGGCTGACACTGCCGCCCGCGGGGTGCGTCCGACTGGGTTCCGTCACCTCGACCGGCGGCCCTGCGGACAGACGGTCAAGGCCCTGTGGATTACCTGTGTAACAACCTGTGGATGACTTGCGGTGCTGCAACTACAAGATGTTGTGTCCACCGTAGCGCACACCCCCGACAGATCCGACACCGGCCCCTCCGGCGCATGTGGTCCTCAGGTGTGTTCTCGCCAGCCCGCGCCGGGGCCACGACAGGCGGTGACACCAGCCGGACGTGCCCTCGGTGGGGCAGCCGCAACACCTGACGCACCGAAAGCCCCGGGCATGCCGGGCCGCCGAGCTATCGGGGCATCGGGGCCGCAGCAGGAAAGCCGGGTCAGGGGAGCCGGAGCTCCTGACCGGGCATGAGCGTCACCGTGTCGAGGCCGTTCAGGGTCATGAGCCCGCGGACGGTGTCGCGGGTGTCGGCCTCGGGGGCGGCCTCGTGGGCGATCTCCCAGAGTGTCTCCCCGGACCGCACGACGTGCGTCCGGTAGCTCACCGGGACGCCGGTGAACGCCTGTGACGCCGTCACCAGCACCAACGAGAAGACAAGGCCGAGGAGCGTGCTCGCCAGCGCCACCACGACGATGCGGCCGCGCCTGGTCAGCCGCAGCGGCGGCCGCGCACCCGGCCTCCCCCGCCCACCGGCCCGCGACCGGGACCGGGACCCGGCCCGAGGTCGAGGTCGAGCTTCAGGCCGGGCGTGGGGCTGAGGCCGGGGACGCTGGGGCTGGGACTGCCCACTCGGCCCAGGACGCGGCCCGGGCGCCGCGGCGGCCGACCCGGCCGCGACCAGCCCGACGGCTGCCTCACGCCACCACATGCCGGGCATCTCGATGACGGACGCCCCGGATCGCCGCTCACCGCCCCGCCTGGACTCACCGGGCGGCACCGTGGCGGCCGGAGCAGCCCCCGAGAGACCACATCGGGCGCCACGAGAGCGAACCGGGCGCCCTACCGGCACGCGGCCCATGCCGCGCACCGCCACCCCCCGCACCCCGCGGCCACGGACGGCGACTCCGCCCACCGCGGCTCCACGCACGCCGCGCGCCCCCCGCGCACCCGTCGCGACCTGCGCACCCTGCCGCAGCGCGCAGCTGCGAGACACCGGGTGACCCCGCCGAACTGACGCATTCCCACCGGCCGCACCGCCACCGTCGGTCATGCCAACCTCCCAGGCGCGAACACTCGTTCGATCGAACGCCTGAGCGATTCTTACACGGCCGCCACGCACACTTCCCCCGACACGCTCGAACAGACGTTTGAGATTCGGCGACCGGCCGACTACCGTCAAGGACGATCAGTTGTGGACGATCGTGCGAGATGAACCGAGCACGAAGGACCCTGCCAAACCGATCAGCCGAACCGATCAAAAGTTACTAATCGGACAAAGCATTGGAACGACCGGGTGGGTGTTGGCGGAGCCGGGCCGTCGACCACCCGGTCCTTGGCAGCCGCCGGTGGCACCATCCGCCGCGCGGAAGCATCGACAGGAGAGCGGTAAGCGATGACCAGCCAGGAACGGGGTACCCGCCGAGGTGACACCCGTGGCAACGTCCGGGATTTTCCCGACAGCCCCGCGGACGCCTCGGGCCTGACGCAGCGGCAGAAGAAGGTGCTCGAGGTCATCCGGTCCGCGGTGGAGCGGCGTGGATACCCGCCGAGCGTCCGGGAGATCGGCGAGGCTGTCGGCCTGACCAGCACCAGCAGCGTGGCACACCAGCTCAAGGTGCTGCAGGAGAAGGGGTTCCTCCGGCGCGACCCGAACCGGCCGCGGGCGATGGAGGTGCTTCCGATCGGCGGCGCGAAGGCCGGCGGGCGTTCCCGCGCGGGTGCCGCGGCGGCGGCCGGCGCACCCGCCGAGACCACGGCGCTGGAGGCCGGCACGCCCACCTACGTCCCCCTGGTGGGGCGGATCGCCGCCGGTGGGCCGATCCTCGCCGAGCAGGCGATCGAGGACGTCTACCCGCTGCCGAAGGAGATCGTCGGCGAGGGAACTCTGTTCCTGCTCAAGGTGGTCGGCCAGTCGATGATCAATGCCGCCATCTGTGACGGCGACTTCGTCGTCGTCCGGCAGCAGCCGGTGGCGGACAACGGCGAGATCGTCGCGGCGATGATCGATGGGGAGGCCACGGTCAAGCGGTTCCGGCAGCGCGACGGCCGGGTGTGGCTGGCGCCGGAGAACCCGGCATTCTCCGACATCCCGGCCGAGGACGCGACCATCCTCGGCCGCATCGTGGCGGTGATGCGCCGGGTCTGATCCCCGGCACGCGGCCGGCACCGGGCAGGCCGGGCACCGGTCAGACGTCAGGCGTCTGACCGGTGCGGTGTTCAGCTCGCGGTGTTCCGTCGGGGCTGGTGTTCAGGCAGGGCCGTCAGGCGCGGAACGGCTCCAGCTCGGCGGCCAGGCCCACGGGCACGCGCGCGGCGACCTCGGTGCCCTTGCCGGTGTGCTCAACTCGAAGCACCTCGCCGATCTGGTGGATGCGGGAGACGAGATCGCCCCGGGTGTAGGGCACCAGCAGGGACATCTCGACCTCCGGGTGCGGTATCCGCGCCGAGAGCGCCTCCACCAGCTCCTGCAGCCCCGCCCCGGACCGCGCCGAGACGAAGATGGCGTCCGGCACCGCCTGACGCAGGACGGCGAGCGTGGTCGGGTCGACCGCGTCCACCTTGTTGACCACGATGAGCTCGGGCACCCCGGCCGCGTCGATCTCGGCGAGCACCTCGCGCACGGCCGAGATCTGCCCCATCGGGTCCGGGGCCGAACCGTCGACGACGTGCAGGACGAGGTCGGCGTCCACCACCTCCTCGAGCGTCGAGCGGAACGCCTCGACGATCTGGTGCGGCAGGTGGCGCACGAAGCCGACCGTGTCGGCCAGGGTGAAGATCCGGCCGTCGGGCAGCGTGGCCCGGCGCACCGTCGGGTCGAGGGTCGCGAACAGCGCGTCCTCGACCAGTACGCCCGCCCCGGTCAGTCGGTTGAGCAGCGACGACTTGCCGGCGTTGGTGTAGCCGGCGATCGCGACGGCGGGAACGGCACCGCGGCGGCGTGACGACCTCTTGGTCGCCCGGACGGTGGCCATCCCGGTGAGCTCTCGGCGCAGCTTGGTGATGCGCGCGCGCAGCCGGCGACGGTCCGTCTCGATCTTCGTCTCACCGGGGCCACGGGTACCGATCGGCGCCCGGCCGCCGCTGGCGGCCTGCCGGGACATCGACTCACCCCAGCCGCGCAGCCTCGGCAGCATGTACTGCAGCTGGGCGAGCTCGACCTGCGCCTTGCCCTCGCGCGACGTCGCGTGCTGGGCGAAGATGTCGAGGATCAGCGCCGTCCGGTCGATCACCTTGACCTTGACGACCTCCTCGAGCTGGCGCAGCTGGCCGGGGGTCAGCTCGCCGTCGCAGATCACCGTGTCCGCGCCGGTCGCCAGTACGATCTCGGCGAGCTCCTTGGCCTTGCCGGAGCCCACGAAGGTCGCTGCGTCGGGCCTGTCCCGGCGCTGCACGAGCGCGTCGAGCACGACCGAGCCGGCGGTGGTGGCGAGCGCGGCCAGCTCCGCCATGGACGCCTCGGCCTCGACCTGCGAGCCCGACGTCCACACCCCGATCAGAACGACCTGTTCCAGCCGGAGCTGGCGGTACTCGACCTCGGTGACGTCCTCGAGCTCGGTGGTGAGGCCCGGGACACGGCGCAGCGCGCCACGGTCCTCCAGGTCGAGCCCGTCGCCCTCCTCGTCGAAGAACGAGAACCCGTCGGCCTCGGCCAGGGCGAGCGCGGTGCCGGCGCGACCGTCACGACCCTCGTGGCCGTCGTTTTCGCCCGAGTGCAGTTTCAGATGCCGGGTGGACGCCACAGCGGCGTCAGCGCGAAGACTCATACCATCCGTTCTCAACGCGGCACGGTGACCGCGTCATTCCAGTCCGCCCCGGCCGGGACGGCACTCTTTCGCCCCATCAGCCGGGTTCGCCCGGCCGATGAAACACCGTCATCCCCAGGGTGACACGGCGTACCCGCGATCGCGAACCCTTTACCGGACGGCGCCCGCCACCGGACGACATCGGCGGACCTGAGTCGGGCACCCGGCCCGACGCCCGGGCGCACCCACGCGCTACGGGTCCCCGAGGGAGATCGAGGGACTTCGCCCTGCCTGCCCCGGCCGCGCTCAGCCGGCCCCGACAACGCTCGGACGCCGCTCGCCCGCGGGAGCCGCCGGGCCGAAGCCACCCGCCGCGCGCAGCCAGTCGGGACGAAGGACACCGTCCGACACCAGCACGGCCGGGCCACTGAGCAGGACGGTCGACTCCCGCCAGCCGACGGT
This sequence comes from Parafrankia sp. Ea1.12, assembly GCF_900465275.1. Lineage (NCBI taxonomy): Bacteria > Bacillati > Actinomycetota > Actinomycetes > Frankiales > Frankiaceae > Parafrankia > Parafrankia sp. Ea1.12. The sequence continues at coordinate 5,311 of NZ_UBIZ01000160.1, forward strand.
CAGCCGCCCGCCGGGGAGGTCGACCTCGACCTCTGCGGGCGGCCCATCGCCATTGCGGGCCGCCCAGGCCACAGCGACGGCACACGCGCCGGTGCCGCAGGACGCGGTCTCACCGACGCCCCGCTCGAAGACCCGCATGGCGACCCCGTCCGGAGCCGGGACGACGACCTCGACATTCACGCCCTCGGGGAAGGCGGCGGCCGGATAGGCCGGCGCGCGCAGATCCAGGCGCGCCAGGCCGGCCGGGTCGAGGTCGTCGGCGAAGCAGACCGCGTGCGGGTTCCCCATCGAGACCGGCACGGCGGCGAACTCCCGCCCGGCGACCGTGACCGGCACCGGGCCGGCGGCCAGCTCGGGCGGTCCCATCTCGACGGTGACGTCGCCGCCCGTCGGCACCTCGACCGCCCGCAGGCCGGCCCGGGTGGCGATGACGAGACGGCCGGGCGCGGCGTAACCCGCGTCGACGAGATAGCGGGCGAACACCCGGATCCCGTTGCCGCACATCTCGGCGATCGACCCGTCGGCGTTGCGATAGTCCATGAACCAGCGGGCGGCCGCACTGTCGCCGGCGGCGGGCTCGGCCGCGGTCAACACGACCCGCAGCACCCCGTCGGCGCCGATGCCGGTGCCCCGGTGGCACAGCGCCCGCACCAGCTCGGGGCTGAGATCGAGCTCGCCGTCGGCATCCGGCAGGATGACGAAGTCGTTACCCGTTCCGTGTCCCTTGACGAAGCGCACGCCGCGATCGTACGGCCGCGGCGGGCTCACCCCGCGGCAGCCGCCCGCGAACGGTCCCCTCGCCCCGAACCACCCGGATACGCGGTACCTCCTGACTGCGCGGTACCTCCCGAACGCGTCGGCTGGGCGGGACGTCCCTGCGGGTCGCCAGGACGCCCGTACTGGTCGCCGGGACGTCCAGGCCGAGGGCCAGGGCGGCCGGGGGTGGCGCCGGACCACCCGGGCTGGCTCGCCGGCCGGAAGCCGGGCTCGGCCCGGGTCTCAGCGGACGGCTTGTACCACCTGTCCGGCCGGCCGCGGCCGAGCGCGATCATGCGGGCGTCCTCCACCGGTACCGGCGGGCAGAAGAGCGGCCCGGACACCCGGTCGCAGTCCAGCCTGCCGACCCGGTCCGCCAGCACCGCGGTGTCGACGTCCTCGGCGACGACGACCATGCGCCGCCGATGCGCCACGCCCACCAGGGAGGCGAAGGCCGCCTCGCCCTCCATGTCGCGGATCGTCGCCCGCAGGAACTGCCCGTCGATCCGCACCAGGTCCAGCGGGAGCACGTCGAGGGTGGACAACGAGCCGTACCACGTGCCGAACGCGTCGACGCCCACCGCGACGCCGAGGTCCCGCAGCCGCGCCAGCAGGCGGGGCAGCGCGGGAGGCGCGAACGCCAGCGTGTCCTCGGTGAACTGCAGGCCGACGGCGCCCGCCGGCAGCGACCGCCCCAGCACCAGCCGCTCCACCTCGGCGAGGAACTCCGGGCGGGCGAGATGACGGCCGTCGATGCGCACCCACAGCCGCGGCGGGCGGACGGAGGTCCCCGCGGCCATCCGGTGCCAGGTCCGCGCCTCCGTGACCGCCATCCGCAGCACCCACTGGTGTACCTGGCCGACCAGTCCGGCGGCCTCGGCGACGCGCATGAAGGCCGCCGGGCCGAGCAGCCCGAACTCGGCGTGCGCCCAGCGGGGCCGCGCCTGCATCCCCGGGACGGAGCCGTTACGAAGGTCGACGTCCGGCTGGTAGTGCAGGCGTAGCGAACCGTCGTCGAACGAGGCGTACAGCGCGGGAACCAGGGCAAGGTCGAGCGCGGTCACGTCGAACTCTCCAGACGCCGGGATGGGCCGGGACCCGGGCCGACGGGTCAGGCGAAGGTCCCGCGGCGCTGGGCCGGCCACACGTCAGAGCGAACCCGATATCAGAGCGAACCCACCAGACGTCGTACCTCGGCGAGCGCCGCGGCGACATCCGGAAATTCCAGCCAGGATATCCGCGGATCACGCCGGAACCAGGATCTTTGCCGACGAGCGAAGCGCCTGGTGGCCGTTGTTGTGGCCTGTTTGGCCGCGTCCATGGAGTCCATTGCTCCGTCGAGGACGGCCAGGACCTGCGCGTATCCGAGGGCACGCGAGGCGGTCCGCCCGTCGCGCAGCCCCGCCTCCGCGAGCGCCGCGACCTCGTCGACGAAGCCCGCGCGCCACATCAGCTCCACCCGGTCGGCGATCCGCGTGTCCAGGTCCGGGCGGTCCACGCCGACCTGAACGACGTCATAAATCGATCGATATCCGGGCAAAGTTGCCTCGAATGTGCCGGTGAGCTCGACGACCTCGAGCGCCCGCACGATCCGCCGCCCGTTGCCGGGCAGGATCGCCGCGGCGGCGGTCGGCGCCAGCCCCGTCAGCCGCTCGTGCAGCGGCCCCGGCCCGACCTCGGCGAGCTCGCGCTCGAGCCGGGCGCGGACGGCCGGGTCGGTGCCGGGAAATGACAAATCGTCCAGAACCGCCCGCACGTACAGGCCAGATCCGCCGACCAGGATCGGCACCCGGCCGGCGGCGAGCAGGCCGCTGACGACCCGCCGGGCGTCGGCCTGGTAGCTGGCGACGTCCGCGGCGCGGGTGATCTCCCAGACGTCCAGCAGATGGTGGGGCACGCCGCGGCGCTCGACCATCGGGATCTTCGCCGTGCCGATGTCCATGCCCCGGTAGAGCTGCATCGAGTCGGCGTTGACGATCTCCCCACCGAGCTCGAGGGCGATCTCGACCGCCAGGTCGCTCTTACCGGCGCCGGTCGGGCCGACGACCGCGATGACCGGCCCGGCCTGATCGGCTCGGGTGGCACCGTTGGTCAGGCCGGCGCCGTCACGGGACGCGGTCACCGGCCGCTCTGCGCGGTGGCCCGCTTCTCCTGCCGGTCGCCCCGGGTGCCGTCCGCGCGCTCCCATCCGACGACCAGGTAGCCGACCCCGAACGGGGCGTCGTCGTAGCGGACCAGGCTCGTCCAGGAGCGGGCCGGGTCGCCCGGCGTCGCGCGGCGCAGCGCGCCGGCGAGGACCTGCCAGGACGCCCGGCCCGGCGCGAGCAGGTCGGCCGCGAGCGCGGGATCGAGGGCGAGCAGCGCCGTGACGTCCAGCGTGGCGAGCGCGGCGGAGACCGAGGCGTCGTGCGCGGCGGCCCGCGGGTCCAGGCTGCCGGGGGCCTTCACCGTCCGCCGGGCACTCCCGTCGCCCATGATCAGCAGGGCGAGCCGGGACCCGTCCGCCTCCGCGGTGGCCACGAGGTCGGCGCCGATCGCGGCGGCCGCCGCCGGCCCGGTCGCCGCCGGCACCCCGCGGGCCGAGCACCGCCCGGCCCAGCCCGCCTCACGCAGCAGCCAGGCTCCGATGGTGAGCGACAGCGGGAGCACGGCCGGACCCGTGCCCGACGCACCGAGCGAGAAGCTCAGGTCGACCCCGAACCCGGCCAGCGAGCCGACGGCCGACCCGGCGTAGTGGGCGTCCGCGGCATCGTCGCCGACGACCACGATGTGGTCCGGGGCGAGGGCGCACAGCCGGGCGACGGCCGCGCTGGCATGGTCGCGGACCTCGACCGGGTCCACCCCGGCGACCTGCGGGACCAGCAGCGGCGGATGCGGGCAGACAGCCGCGGCGACCAGGGTCACCGCGCGGCGGGGGCGCTCGGGCGCAGCTGCGGCATCCCCAGAGAGACCGCGGGGCGGTCCTCCGGGCTCGGGGTGTCGCCGGCGATGGCGCGGCCGGCGGCCCAGGCATCACCGGCGCGGGTCCGGCGGTGGGTGAGCAGCGGGCCGTCCGCCGTCAGGTGGTGCGGCGCGCCCCTGGTCACCACGGTCTCCACGACGTCGCCCGGCCGGACGAGCCCCTCCTGCGCATGCGGCCCGGTCACCAGCAGGTGGACGAGGCGGCCGTCGCGGGCGCGTCCGGAGAGGCGGCCGGTGGCGGAGTCCTTGCGCCCCTCCCCCTCTGCCACGACGATCTCGACCCGGCGCCCGACCTGCGCCCGGTTCTCCGCCCACGACATCTCGTCCTGCAGGCTCGCGAGCCGCCCGTAGCGCTCGGAGACCACCGCGGGATCGACGGCGCCGTCCATCTCGGCCGCGGGCGTGCCGGGACGCGGGGAGTACTTGAAGGTGAACGCCCCGGCGAAACGCGCGGTACGGACGACGTCCAGGGTGTCGGCGAAGTCGGCCTCGGTCTCACCCGGGAATCCGACGATGATGTCGGTGGTGATCGCGGCGTCCGGCATGGCCGCGCGGACCCGCTCGACGATGCCGAGGAAACGCTCCCGGCGGTAGCTGCGCCGCATCCGGCGCAGCACCACGTCCGACCCCGACTGCAGCGGCATGTGCAGCTGTGGGCACACGTTCGGCGTCTGCGCCATCGCCTCGATGACGTCGTCGGTGAAATCGCGCGGATGCGGTGAGGTGAAACGGACCCGCTCCAGCCCCTCGACCCGGCCGCACGCGCGCAGCAGCTTCGCGAACGCGCCCGGGTCGCCCAGTGAGCGCCCGTAGGAGTTCACGTTCTGGCCGAGCAGCGTTATCTCCAGCGCGCCCTCGGCGACCAGCGCCTCCACCTCGGCGAGCACGTCGCCGGGACGCCGGTCGCGCTCACCGCCGCGCAGGCTCGGCACGATGCAGAAGGTGCAGGTGTTGTCGCAGCCCACACTGATGCTGACCCACGCCGAGTGATGGCTGGCCCGGCGGGCCGGCAGGCTGCTCGGGAAGACCTCGAGCGCCTCGGCGATCTCCACCTGGGCGGCGGAGTTGTGCCGGGCCCGCTCGAGCAGCACCGGCAGCCGATGGATGTTGTGGGTGCCGAACACGACGTCGACCCAGGGCGCGCGATCCAGGATCACCGACCGGTCCTTCTGCGCGAGGCAGCCACCCACCGCGATCTGCATCGCCGGGTTGCTCTTCTTCGCCGGGTACAGATGACCGAGGTTTCCGTACAACCGGTTGTCGGCGTTCTCACGGACAGCGCAGGTGTTGAACACGACGACGTCGGCGTCGGACCCCTCCGAGGCCGGAACGTAGCCGGCGGACTCGAGAAGGCCGGCGAGCCGTTCGGAGTCGTGCACGTTCATCTGACAGCCGAACGTCCGGACCTGGTAGCTACGGCCGCTCACCCACCCAGCCTACGGCCCGCACCCGGACACCGTTCGACACGCCGGGATCGACTCCTTCGAACCTCGTCCTTCGCGTCAAGCGCAGGGACCGGCGCGGCACGTGCGCTCGCGGCAGGCTCGGCAGGCAGGGCCCGGGGGCACGAGTCGAGCCGGCGGGCCGACCAGGCCAGGCGGGCCGACCGGGCCGACGCACGGCTGGACCGATGAGGCCGACCAGCACCTGCCGCGCCCACACACGCCCGTGTGCTTCACCCCGGAACGTGCCGGACGTGTCGGGACCGCCACCGGGTGCGCCGCGTCCGTGGTACATCCTGTTCCTGACAGGTAAAACCACCGAGCGAACACCGCCATTGCGGATGATCGGGGCGTAGCATTCGAAAATGTTCACGACCATGATGCGATGGCCGGAACCCGTTCAGGCCCGTCCGTCCCGCAGTTCCGGTCGATCGCGTGTCTCCGTTGGCGCCGCGCCCATCCGCCTCCCGTCGATCACAAGAGCCGGGAGGGCGACATGCCGCTGGTGACCTTGGAAGGCGTCAGCAAGTCCTTCGGGAAGAACCGTGTCCTGAATGACATCAACCTGACGGTCGAGGCCGGCGAGGTCGTGTGCGTCATCGGCCCCTCCGGTTCGGGAAAGTCGACGCTGTGCCGGTGCGTCAACCGCCTGGAGACCATCGACGAGGGCCGCATCACCTTCGACGGCCGGCCGCTGCCCGCCGAGGGCCGGGAGCTGGCCCGCATGCGCGCCCAGGTCGGCATGGTGTTCCAGTCGTTCAACCTGTTCGCGCACCGCACGATCCTGGACAACATCACGCTCGGCCCGCGCAGGGTGAACGGCGTCAGGCGCGCCGAGGCCGAGGAGAAAGCCCGGGCGCTGCTGGAACGTGTCGGCATCGCGGACAAGGCCGACCGGCTCCCGCGCCAGCTCTCCGGCGGCCAGCAGCAGCGGGCGGCCATCGCCCGGGCGCTGGCGATGGAGCCGAAGCTGATGCTCTTCGACGAGCCGACGTCGGCGCTCGACCCGGAGATGATCCAGGAGGTCCTGGACGTCATGCGGTCGCTGGCCGCGTCCGGCATGACGATGATCGTGGTGACGCACGAGATGGGCTTCGCCCGCTCGGCGGCCGACCGCGTGGTGTTCATGGCCGACGGCCGGCTGCTCGAGGTGGCCCCGCCGAAGAACTTTTTCGCCGCCCCGGCAAGTGAACGCGCCGCCGACTTCCTGGCGAAGGTCCTCACTCATTGATCCAGCGGAAACGAGCCCGCCGCCGAGACCTGTCGTGCCCCGGAGCCGACCCAGCCGGTTCGCGATCGGATTACGCCGGGCCGACCAGCTGCACCGGGCGCCGACCGGCTACACCGGGATGATCGGTGGCCCTGTCGCGGAGCCGACCCTCATCGACCGCATCCACTGGAATTGTGGGACCGAACACCCCTACGGCGGTGCGGTCAGCAGCCGCAGAAAGCGCTATCTGAATCCCGACGTCGAACTTCTGGAAAGGATCGCCCATGCGCATGTCGCTCACCCGTAGCAAACGGCGAACGGCCCCCACGGACGCCATCGACGCAACCGACTCCACCACCCGCGCGGCCTCGGGCTCCCGCCCGCGGCGGCCGCTGCGCGGCGCGGCCCTGCTGCTCGCCGCGGCACTGGCCGGCTCGCTCACGCTGTCCGCCTGCGGCGACGACGACAGCTCCGACGAGCCGGCCGCCGCCACCGCCACCACGTTCCCGGCGGGGAGCACGATGGCCAAGCTCCAGTCGGCGGGCACGATCACCGTCGGCACGAAGTTCGACCAGCCGCTGTTCGGCCTGAAGAACCTGCGCGGCGAGCCCGAGGGCTTCGACGTCGAGATCGCCGGGATCATCACCGACGCGCTGGGGATCCCCGCGGACAAGGTCAAGTTCGTCGAGACGGTCTCGGCCAACCGCGAGCCGTTCATCGAGCAGCACCGCGTGGACCTGGTGGTGGCCACCTACACCATCAACGACAAGCGCAAGCAGGTCGTCGACTTCGCCGGCCCGTACTACGTGGCCGGTCAGACGCTGATGGTGCGGGCCGGCGAGACCGCCATCACCGGGAAGGACACGCTCGCGGGCAAGAAGGTCTGCTCGGTGAGCGGCTCCACCCCGGCCGAGCGCATCCGCACACAGGCACCGGACGCCGAGCTGACCCTGTTCGACGTCTACAGCAAGTGCGCCGAGGCGCTCAAGGCCGGCCAGGTGGACGCGGTCACGACCGACAACGCGATTCTGCTCGGCCTGATGGACTCCGACCCGGGCGCCTTCAAGCTGGTCGGCGAGCCGTTCAGCACGGAGCCCTACGGCATCGGCATCGCCAAGGGCGATGACGAGTTCCGCACGTTCATCAACGACACGCTGGAAGCGGCCTACACCGACGGTCGGTACGAGACGGCCTACAAGGACACGATCGGCAAGGTCGAGCCGGACATGCCCACGCCTCCCGCGGTGGACCGCTACACCTCCTGATCCTCCGCACCTCCCGCACCTCCGTACTTCCGTACTTCCTGACCCTCCGTACTTCCTGACCCTCGGCGCCCGGCGCGCCCCGGGCCCGCACCGGGCCCCGGGGCCGCCGGGCGCTGACGCCGGGTGTCCCGGCCGCCCACCGCGACCGCGGGGTACCGCGACCGCACGGATGGCCGGGCGCCCGGAGCAACGTTCCGAACACCGAGCTGACTACGGGTGGTCTCACATCGACGCCGTCCTCGACAACCTCGACATCTTCCGCGAGGGATTCGTCCAGACGCTTCGGCTGAGCCTGTTCGCGGCCGTGTCCGCGCTGATCCTCGGCACCGGCCTCGCGGCCATGCGGGTCAGCCCGGTTCCGCCGCTGCGCTGGGCGGGGACGGCCTACGTGGAAACCGTTCGTAACACGCCGCTGACCATCGTGTTCTTCTTCGTGGTCTTCGTACTCCCGCAGGTCGACATCGTCTTCAGCTACTTCACGTTCGCCGTCATGGCGTTGACGATCTACCACACCGCGCTCGTCTGCGAGGCCGTGCGATCCGGGGTGAACGGCGTCGACGCGGGCCAGGCGGAGGCCGCGCGGGCGCTGGGCCTGACCTTCTCGCAGACGCTGCGGCTCGTCGTGTTGCCGCAGGCGTTCCGCAACGTGGTCCAGCCGCTTGGCAGCGTCGGCAGCGCGCTGATCCGCAACACCTCCATCGCCGCCGCGTTCGGCGTCCAGGAGCTGACCGGGATCAGTCAGCGGCTGACCACCGCGAACCCCGGCGACGTCATCGCCGTCCTGCTCGCCGGCATCGGCTGCTACCTGGTGCTGACGCTGTCCCTGGCCTGGGCGGTCGGCCTCACCGAACGACGGCTGACGAGGACCCCGCGATGAGCATCGTGCTGTCGGATCCCCCCGGCCCGCGTGGCCGGCGTCGCATCCTGATCGCGAGCGTGGTCGCGGTGGCCGCGCTGGCGGCGCTCGTCGTCCTCGCCGTGTTGCGCCTGTCGGACAAGGGCCAGCTCGACGGCGAGGTGTGGAGCGTCTTCTTCGACGAACCCGACCTGCGGACGCTGCTGTGGGAGGGCCTGCTCGACACGCTGCGCGCCGCCGCGACCGGCATGGTGCTCGCCGTCGCCGTCGGAACGGCGCTCGCGTTCGCGCGCCAGTCGAACCGCAGGCTGGTCAGCATCCCGGCCACGGCGGTCGTGGAGATGCTGCGCGGCCTGCCGCTGCTGATGCTGATCTTCTTCGCCTACCTTGGCCTGCCGCAGCTCGGCATCAACCTCTCGGCGTTCTGGGCGCTCGTGATCGGCCTGACCGCCTACAACGGGGCGGTGCTCAGCGAGATCTTCCGCGCGGGCATCCAGTCCATCGACAAGGGCCAGACGGAGGCCGCGGCGGCGCTCGGGCTGCGCGGCACCCAGATCTTCACCCTGATCCAGTTCCCGCAGGCCGTGCGCCGGATGAGCCCGACACTGGTCAGCCAGCTCGTCACGCTGCTGAAGGACACCTCGCTGGGCTTCGTCATCGGGTACACCGAGCTGCTGCGGCAGGGCCGGTCGGCAGTCGAGTTCCTGGGCGGCCGCTACGCCCTGCCCGTGTACACCGTGCTGGCCGTCATGTACATCATCGTGAACCTCTCGCTGTCGCTGACCGCGCGTTGGCTCGAGCGGCGCCAGGCCCACCGCCTCGGCACCTCCGCGCCCATCCTGCTGGACGCCGCCGACACCGCCGGCCCCGTCGCGGCCGGCAGAAGCTGACTGACCCGGGACGGCCGTCCGTCAGCCGGGGCTGGCTGCCTGGCTGATGGCGGCTAGCGGGCCATGCCGACGGCGCGGGTCTCGCGGACCACGGTGACCCGGATCTGGCCCGGGTAGGTGAGCTCGTCCTCGATCTGCTTGGCGACGTCCCGGGCGAGCAGGTGAGCGGCCACGTCGTCGACCAGCTCGGGCACGACCATCACCCGCACCTCGCGGCCGGCCTGCATGGCGAAGACCTTCTCGACCCCGGGGCGTTCGGCGGCGATCTGCTCGATGCGCTCGAGGCGCTTGACGTAGGACTCGAGGCTGTCCCGGCGCGCCCCGGGGCGCCCGCCGGAGATCTGGTCCGCGGCCTGGGTCAGCACGGCCCCGATGGAGCGCGGCTCGACCTCGTTGTGATGCGCCTCGATGGCGTGGACGACGTCCTCGTGCTCGCCGTAGCGGCGGGCGATCTCCGCACCCACGATCGCGTGGGAGCCCTCCACCTCGTGCGTCAACGCCTTGCCGAGGTCGTGCAGGAGCGTGCCGCGCTTCGCGATCGCCGGGGGCAGCCGCAGCTCGGCCGCCATGATCCCGGCCAGGTGGGCGCTCTCGACGAGGTGCGCGAGCACGTTCTGCCCGTAGCTGGTGCGGTAGCGCAGCCGGCCCAGCAGGTTGATCAGCTCGGGATGCATCTCGGCGATGCCGACGTCGATCAGGGCGTCCTCACCGGCGCGGACGCACTTCGCCGCGACCTCGCGTTCGGCCCGGGCGTACTCCTCCTCGATCCGGTGCGGGTGGATGCGGCCGTCGGACACCAGCGCCGCCAACGTGATCCGCCCCATCTCCCGGCGCACGGGATCGAAGCAGCTCAGCAGCACCGCCTCCGGGGTGTCATCGATGAGCACGTTGACGCCGGTCACGGACTCGAACGCGCGGATGTTGCGACCCTCGCGCCCGATGATGCGGCCCTTCATCTCGTCACTGGGCAGGTGCAGCACCGACACCACGGACTCGGCGGTCTGGTCCGAGGCGACCCGCTGGATGGCCAGGGTGACGATCCGGCGCGCCCGGTCCTCGGCCTCTTCCTCGGCTCGGGCCTCGATGTCCCGCACCCGGACGGCGGCGTCCAGCCTGGCCTGGTCCTCGACCACCTTGACCAGCTCGGTGCGGGCCTCCGCGGACGTCAGGCCCGCCACCCGCTCCAGCTCCCGCCGCCGGGCCTCCTCCAGCTCGCCGAGATCGGACTCACGGCTGTCCAGCCCGGCCTCGCGGACGGCCAGCTCGGCCTCGCGGGTCTCCAGCCGGCGCAGCCGCTCCTCCACGCCGGCAGCCTGGTCTGTGACCCGCTGCTCGCGCTGGGTGAGCCGGCTGTCCCAGCCGCGCAGCTCGGTCCGCTGGGTGCGCAGATCCTCGTCGAGCTCGGCGCGGATCTGCTCGCGCTCCGCGTGGATCGCGTCGCGGGCGGCCGCCTCCGCCCTCGACGCCCGCAGCTCCGCGTCCGCGACCGCCCGTTCCCGGATCGCCTCGGCGGCCTCCTCGGCGTGCCGGCGGATCTGCTCGGCCTCCCGCCGTACCCGCTCCGTCTGCTCCGCGGCGTCCTGCTCGGCCCGGCGCCGGATCCGCTCGGCCTCCTCCTCAACATCACGCGCCTCCCGGCGAAGGTCCGCGACCATGGACGAGATCTGCGCGAGCTCGACCCTGGCGGCCCCGACCGCGGCGGCGCCGACCGACCCGGGATCAGCACCGGCGCTCGCAGGCTCCCGCCTCGCGCCGTCGCCCCCGGCACCCACAGACCCGGCTCCGCCGATCCCGGCAGCGGAAGCGCTTGTCTCGGGCTCGGGCATGTCGGCCGCAGTGGCCGCGTGGCCGTCGGTGCCCGAGGCCGTGCCCTCCGGAGCCGGCGAGGCCGAGCCCAGGTCAGCGGATCGGCCGGACGCCGTCGGCGCGGACGGCAGGGTCGGTACCTTCGGCGCGGTCGCGGTGCCGGCCGGCGTTGGGTCCGCACCGGCCTGTTCGCCGGACCCGGCCTGGCCCGAACCCGCGGATGCGGCCTTCCCCGACTCGGGAGTTCCGGGACCGCCGTGCTCAGCGCCAGTCTGTTCGGAACTGGCCTGTTTCGAACCGAGCTGTGCTGAGCCGGGCTGCTCCGGGCCGCCCTGCTCTGGACCAGCCGGTTCGGAACTGGTCGCCTCGGACTCGGCTCCTCTGGCGCCAGCCAGCCCAGCTCCACCCGAACCGGAACCGGCCGGCTCAGAACCGCCCAGCTCGGGACCGGTCACGGTGGAGCTCTCCGGCCCGGACACGCCCGGCCCGGCCGTGCCCGAGGCCGGGCTGATCGATCCGGGACCCACGGAACCCGTCGTGGCCGGAGCCTCGACGGCCGGATCCGGAACGCCCTCCGACGCGGGCACGGCGGGATCCGTGTCTCTGCGCGAGACCGGGGAATCCGGCGGGCTCGGCGAGGCCGGCCTCGTGTCTCCCCCGGGGCGGCCGACCGGCGACGCGTCGCCGTCATGGGGAGACCGAACCTCGGTGACGGTGTCGGCACGCGCTCTCACGCCCAGCCCACCGGCCCGTACCAGGCGCAGCAGAACCAGTGTCAGCCCGATGACCGCGAGGAGAAGCAGCACGAGAAGCGTGATGAGGGCGGCACCCACGGTTGCTCCTCCCGCCTCCGTCTGCACCTGTCAGGACAGGCGTGAGCGGCGCGGGACCGGACCAGGCACTGGACGAGCACATGCATCGACGGATCCCTGAAAAACAGGCCGCGAGCAGCACGCACGGGCAGAAAGCCGTGGCAGTGGTGGCACGCGACGCCCGAGTTCCGCAGGAACGCTCGCCCTGATGTGAAGTTGTGCCAGCTATCTGGACCGCATACGCGCGGTAGTCCTCGCACCTTTGTGAAAGGGTAGATCTGCCGCTTTCATGCGGTCAAGGAAAACATCGGCGAGCCCCGGGCCCCGAGCCCCGCCGACCAGAGCCGCCGCCCTTTCGGCGACGCCCCTGCCCTGGGCCCGGATCCGGCGCGTCTGGTGCTAGTCCAGGCTGTGTGCGTCGCCGTCCTCGTCCGGCACCGCGGCCGTGACCACCCGGCGCGCGAGATCAAGATCGTAACCCTTTCGCGTGAGCAACGCGACGAGGCGACGGATCCGCACCGGAGCGGGCAGGCCGTCCATCGCGCGCAGGCGGCGGGTGACCAGGGCGCGAGCGGTCTCCTCCTCGTCCTCGGCGCCCACTGCCGCCAGGGCGGTCTCCGAGGCCTCAGGCGCCACGCCCCGGCGCCGCAGCTCGGTCGCCAGTGCCCGGCGGCCCAGGCCCCGACCCGCCCGAGCCGAGGAGACGAACGCGGTCGCGAACGCCTCGTCGTCGATCAGGCCGACCTCCACCAGACGGTCGAGGACCTGCTCCGCCACATCGTCCGCGACGCCGCGCCGCCGCAGCACGGTGGCGAGCTCGGCCCGGCTGCGCGACCGCGCCGCGAGCTGGCGCAGGCAGATCTCCCGCGCGGCGGCGACGGCATCACCCGCGGCGCCCGCGGATCGGGCCGCCCGCGCCTGCCGGGCCGCCGATGTGTCCATGCCGCCCGGCCCGTCGGACTCCTCACCGGCCGCGGGCCAGCCCGTCGTGGTCCCCCATGGCTCAGCCGCCGGGAACGGCTCCTGCCGGGACGCCGCTCGCCCGGTCAGAGGTCCACCGGAACCGGGGCGGGAGCGTCAGCGTCAGCGTCAGCGTCCAGCGTCGGGGAGAGGCCGAGCTTCTCCTTGATCCGCTTTTCGATCTCGTTGGCCAGATCCGGGTTGTCGCGGAGGAATGACCGCGCGTTTTCCTTGCCCTGGCCGAGCTGGTCACCGTCATAGGTGTACCAGGCACCGGACTTGCGGATGATGCCGTGCTCGACGCCCATATCGATCAGGGAGCCCTCGCGGCTGATACCGCCGCCGTAGA
>NZ_UBIZ01000141.1:0-412 GCF_900465275.1 Parafrankia sp. Ea1.12
AAGAGCCCGCCACTGAGCTCCAGCACGGTGTTCGGCAGGCCGGCCTTGTCGGCCTTGTCGAAGTTGACGGGGTTCGACTCGACGGCGACGTCCGCGCCCCCGGTCTGCAGGGTGTTGTAACGCTGGTTGGAGTCGAGCGCGGCCTGGAAGGTGAGGGTGTCCAGGTACGGCTTGGGGGCGTCCCAGTAGCGGGGGTTCTTGACCAGCTCCATGGCGGCCTGGCGGGTCCAGCTCTTCAGCGTGAACGGGCCGGCGCCGACAGGGCTCTCGTCGAAGGTCTGCTGACCCTTCCGCAGGGCCGCCGGTGAGGCGATCCAGTTCATCGCCGAGCCGACGATCGCCTGCGCGTACGCGGTCACGGGAGTGGTCATCGTGACTTTCAGGGTGACGTCGTCGACTACCTCGGTCGTGG
>NZ_UBIZ01000341.1:0-5480 GCF_900465275.1 Parafrankia sp. Ea1.12
TCGGCCGGGAAAAGGTCCGGAAATACAGGTGGGGGCTGCTCCCGGCCACAGCCAGAAACAGCCCCCACCAAAAGAAGTCCGGCGGCGTCCTACTCTCCCACGCGGTCACCCACGCAGTACCATCGGCGCTGAAGGGCTTAGCTACCGGGTTCGGAATGGAACCGGGCGTTTCCCCTTCGCCAAAGCCACCGAAACACTACCAGACCCAACCGAAACCGGTCGCAGCCCGAGAACCGCACAGTGGACGCAGAACAGCAGAATCTTTGTGGTCAAGCCCTCGGCCTATTAGTACCGGTCAGCTCCATGCGTTGCCGCACTTCCACCTCCGGCCTATCAACCCGATCATCTAGTCGGGGGCCTTACCAGGCTACCCTGTGGGAGACCTCATCTCGAAGCGAGCTTCCCGCTTAGATGCTTTCAGCGGTTATCCCTTCCGAACGTAGCCAACCAGCCATGCTCTTGGCAGAACAACTGGCACACCAGAGGTTCGTCCGTCCCGGTCCTCTCGTACTAGGGACAGCCCTTCTCAAGTCTCCTGCGCGCGCGGCGGATAGGGACCGAACTGTCTCACGACGTTCTAAACCCAGCTCGCGTACCGCTTTAATGGGCGAACAGCCCAACCCTTGGGACCTACTCCAGCCCCAGGATGCGACGAGCCGACATCGAGGTGCCAAACCTTGCCGTCGATATGGACTCTTGGGCAAGATCAGCCTGTTATCCCCGGGGTACCTTTTATCCGTTGAGCGACGGCGCTTCCACAAGCCACCGCCGGATCACTAGTCCCTGCTTTCGCACCTGCTCGACATGTCTGTCTCACAGTCAAGCTCCCTTGTGCACTTGCACTCAACACCTGATTGCCAACCAGGCTGAGGGAACCTTTGGGCGCCTCCGTTACCCTTTAGGAGGCAACCGCCCCAGTTAAACTACCCACCTGACACTGTCCCTGATCCGGATCACGGACCGAGGTTAGACATCCAGTACGACCAGAGTGGTATTTCAACAATGACTCCACCGGAACTGGCGTCCCAGCTTCACAGTCTCCCACCTATCCTACACAAACCGAACCGAACACCAATATCAAGCTGTAGTAAAGGTCCCGGGGTCTTTCCGTCCTGCCGCGCGTAACGAGCATCTTTACTCGTAATGCAATTTCGCCGAGTCTGTGGTTGAGACAGTAGGAAAGTCGTTACGCCATTCGTGCAGGTCGGAACTTACCCGACAAGGAATTTCGCTACCTTAGGATGGTTATAGTTACCACCGCCGTTTACTGGCGCTTAAGTTCTGAGCTTCGCCCCGAAGAGCTAACCCGTCCCCTTAACGTTCCAGCACCGGGCAGGCGTCACTCCGTATACATCGTCTTACGACTTCGCACGGAGCTGTGTTTTTAGTAAACAGTCGCTTTCCCCTGGTCTCTGCGGCCCCTCCCCGCTTCGGAGGTAAACTCCTACACAGGAAGTGGCCCCCCTTCTCCCGAAGTTACGGGGGCATTTTGCCGAGTTCCTTAACCACAGTTCACTCGCACGCCTCGGTATTCTCTACCTGACCACCTGTGTCGGTTTAGGGTACGGGCGGCCCTGACACTCGCTAGAGGCTTTTCTCGGCAGCATGGGATCACCCACTTCGCCACAATCGGCTCGGCATCAGGTCTCAAGCACATGAAGCACGGATTTACCTGCACTTCGCCCTACACCCTTGCCCCAGGAAAACCACCTCCTGGGTTGGACTACCCTCCTGCGTCACCCCATCGCTTGCCTACTACCAGCCGGGGTCCCGACCAGCCCAAGCCCCACCCGAAGGCAGAACAAAAACCAGAACGGTTAGCACAAACCAGGTTCAGCATGGGCGCGTCAGCGCCGGTACGGGAATATCAACCCGTTGTCCATCGACTACGCCTGTCGGCCTCGCCTTAGGTCCCGACTCACCCTGGGCGGAAAAGCCTGCCCCAGGAACCCTTGGTCATTCGGCGGACGGGATTCTCACCCGTCATTCGCTACTCATGCCTGCATTCTCACTCGTATGGCATCCACGGCTGGGTCACCCCGCCGCTTCACACGCCATACGACGCTCCCCTACCCACGCACAGACCTGGACCTCCGAAAAGGCCGGGTTCACCATGCATGCCGCAGCTTCGGCGGTGCGCTTGAGCCCCGCTACATTGTCGGCGCGGAATCACTTGACCAGTGAGCTATTACGCACTCTTTCAAGGGTGGCTGCTTCTAAGCCAACCTCCTGGTTGTCTATGCGACTCCACATCCTTTTCCACTTAGCGCACGCTTAGGGGCCTTAGCTGGCGATCTGGGCTGTTTCCCTCTCGACTACGAAGCTTATCCCCCGCAGTCTCACTGCCACGCTTCACTTACCGGCATTCGGAGTTTGGCTGACTTCAGTAAGCTTGTAGGCCCCCTAGGCCATCCAGTGCTCTACCTCCGGCAAGAAACACGTGACGCTGCACCTAAATGCATTTCGGGGAGAACCAGCTATCACCGAGTTTGATTGGCCTTTCACCCCTACCCACAGCTCATCCCCCAGGTTTTCAACCCTGGTGGGTTCGGTCCTCCACACGGTCTTACCCGCGCTTCAACCTGGCCATGGGTAGATCACTCGGCTTCGGGTCTTGGACATGCGACTCAACGCCCTATTCGGACTCGCTTTCGCTACGGCTACCCCACACGGGTTAACCTCGCCACACACCGCAAACTCGCAGGCTCATTCTTCAAAAGGCACGCGGTCACCAGGCTCCGAAAAGCCCAGCCCCCACGGATTGTAGGCACACGGTTTCAGGTACTATTTCACTCCCCTCCCGGGGTACTTTTCACCTTTCCCTCACGGTACTAGTCCGCTATCGGTCACCAGGGAGTATTTAGGCTTAGCGGGTGGTCCCGCCAGATTCACACGGAATTTCACGGGCTCCGTGCTACTTGGGATACTGCTCAAGAGACGTGCCGTTTTCACCTACAGGGCTATTACCCTCTATGGCGGTCCATTCGCATGACCTTCGGCTAACAACACGTTTTCTAACTCTTCGACGAAGCGGCAGCAACATCAGAACAGTCCCACAACCCCAGCTACGCAACGCCTGCCGGCTATCACACGAAACTGGTTTAGCCTCATCCGCTTTCGCTCACCACTACTCGCGGAATCACGGTTGTTTTCTCTTCCTGCGGGTAATGAGATGTTTCACTTCCCCGCGTTCCCTCCACATGCCCTATGTGTTCAGGCATGGGTGACAGGATTTAAAGCCCTGCCGGGTTTCCCCATTCGGAAATCCTCGGATCATAGCTCGGTTGACAGCTCCCCGAGGCATATCGCAGCCTCCCACGTCCTTCATCGGCTCCTGGTGCCAAGGCATCCACCGTGCGCCCTTAATAACTTGGCCACAAAGATAAAGATGCTCGCGTCCACTGTGCAGTTCTCAAACTACGAACGGAAACCAGCCGCGCCCGTGAGACCAAACCCATCACCCAAAAGGCGACAGCGGTATCCCACCACAACCAGCCCGCACACCCACCCCGCCCAACAACCCCGACAACCCGAAGGCCACCGAGGCACGTTGAACAAAAGCAGGGCCACACACGAGGGCACCTAACTCCCTCAGGACCCAACAGCGTACCGACCCACCAACCCCAGCCCCAACCCCAAGCCCACACAGGAACCCAGAATCCGAACCAGCAGCCAGCAGAACAAGTCAGCGTTCCACCCATGAGCATCCAGACCAGCCACTCGACTGACCATCGCTCTGGACCAGGCAACCACCCACTACAGGGGCACCCAGCCAGAAAGCTCCTTAGAAAGGAGGTGATCCAGCCGCACCTTCCGGTACGGCTACCTTGTTACGACTTCGTCCCAATCGCCGGTCCCACCTTCGACGGCTCCCCCCACAAGGGTTGGGCCACCGGCTTCGGGTGTTACCGACTTTCGTGACGTGACGGGCGGTGTGTACAAGGCCCGGGAACGTATTCACCGCAGCATTGCTGATCTGCGATTACTAGCGACTCCGACTTCACGGGGTCGAGTTGCAGACCCCGATCCGAACTGAGACCGGCTTTTTGGGATTCGCTCCACCTCGCGGTATCGCAGCCCATTGTACCGGCCATTGTAGCATGTGTGCAGCCCAGGACGTAAGGGGCATGATGACTTGACGTCATCCCCACCTTCCTCCGAGTTGACCCCGGCAGTCTCCTATGAGTCCCCGACATGACTCGCTGGCAACATAGGACAAGGGTTGCGCTCGTTGCGGGACTTAACCCAACATCTCACGACACGAGCTGACGACAGCCATGCACCACCTGTGCAGAGCCCCTAAGGACCCCATATCTCTACAGGATTTCTCTGCATGTCAAGCCCTGGTAAGGTTCTTCGCGTTGCATCGAATTAAGCCACATGCTCCGCCGCTTGTGCGGGCCCCCGTCAATTCCTTTGAGTTTTAGCCTTGCGGCCGTACTCCCCAGGCGGGGCGCTTAATGCGTTAGCTGCGGCACGGAGGCCGTGGAAGGTCCCCCACACCTAGCGCCCAACGTTTACGGCGTGGACTACCAGGGTATCTAATCCTGTTCGCTCCCCACGCTTTCGCTCCTTAGCGTCAGTTCCGGCCCAGAGACCCGCCTTCGCCACCGGTGTTCCTCCTGATATCTGCGCATTTCACCGCTACACCAGGAATTCCAGTCTCCCCTACCGGACTCTAGCCTGCCCGTATCGACTGCAGGCCCGGGGTTGAGCCCCGGGTTTTCACAGCCGACGCGACAGGCCGCCTACGAGCTCTTTACGCCCAATAATTCCGGACAACGCTTGCACCCTACGTATTACCGCGGCTGCTGGCACGTAGTTGGCCGGTGCTTCTTCTGCAGGTACCGTCACTCTCGCTTCGTCCCTGCTGAAAGAGGTTTACAACCCGAAGGCCGTCATCCCTCACGCGGCGTCGCTGCGTCAGGCTTTCGCCCATTGCGCAATATTCCCCACTGCTGCCTCCCGTAGGAGTCTGGGCCGTGTCTCAGTCCCAGTGTGGCCGATCGCCCTCTCAGGCCGGCTACCCGTCGTCGCCTTGGTAGGCCATCACCCCACCAACAAGCTGATAGGCCGCGGGCCCATCCCAAGCCGATAAATCTTTCCACACCACCAGATGCCCGATGATGTCATATCCGGCATTAGCCCCGGTTTCCCGGAGTTATTCCAGAGCTTGGGGCAGGTTGCCCACGTGTTACTCACCCGTTCGCCGCTAGGAGCAAGCTCCTCGCTCGACTTGCATGTGTTAAGCACGCCGCCAGCGTTCGTCCTGAGCCAGGATCAAACTCTCCATCAATGCTTTGAAAGAGATGGCCGGGCCGCCAAGCCCAACCGATCCTGACAAGACAGATTCTCGTATGAGTCTATCATTGCCAAAGGAATTTCCCACCACAACCAGAAGCACTAAGCCCTGGCCATGGACGGGGGTTAAAAAATATGGCACTGACTATTCGGTACGCTGTTGAGTTCTCAAGGAGCAG
>NZ_UBIZ01000400.1:0-18935 GCF_900465275.1 Parafrankia sp. Ea1.12
GGGGCGGCTGGAAACGGAGCATGCCATGGACGGTCGGGATGAAAAACGCGGGGGAAACCACGCGGACAAAGGTACCGGACCTTGTGCCTAAAGCGAGATGCCACCGCGCCAGTCGCCTACCCTACGAAGATAGTCGGAGTCGACCTTAGCTGGTTCGCCGATGGGCGCCCATCGGAAAGCTTTGCGTACATCGTCGGGTGTACGGGCGACGTCACACTCGATGGATTCTTGTCCCTGTCGGAAGTGCATCCAGTCCTCGTCGTGAACCGGGATCGTGACGCGGGGGCGCGTCTGACCGCAGAGGCGACCACATTGTGTCCGGTCGTGGTGTATCGGACGGGGCCGGTGAGCGGGAACCGGACTCCGCCCAGATGGAGGAAAGCGGTGTCGACCGTCAACCATCGCCGACCTCGCGTACGGCGCGGTAGAGGAAGGCCTCCCCTGAAATCCACAGCACCCCGTGTTTCTGGCCGGCCCGGCGCAGCACGAAGCCGATGACATGGCCGACGACTGGGCGGATCAGTGGCGGTCCATGGCGGCACGGTATTGCGGTGACCTCAATGGGAGATCGGCCCGGGGTGGTAGACGCCACATCGGTCTCGGACGCCAGGGTGCCGGGCTCCAGTTCGGTGAGAACCGTCGTGGTCCAGGGGGCAACTCCCCAAGCGCAGCCCCCGACGCGTCTCGCGCCGGGAACGTGGCGATGACGGTTTTGGTGTGTGCCAACAGGTGTGGTCCGCATCGTCGAGGTTGTCGCCGCGGTGGTCGTGAGTGAGTAGCACGGCGTCGATCGGCCCGAGGTCGTCGGGCTTTCGACCTGCTCCGAGTGCTGCGTCGTTCGCCTGTTCTGACCTACACTGGTCCAATGGGTGAGACTATAATCTCATATGGTGAGATGATCTGGGATCCGGAGGCCTACGACGCGCAGCGTCGCCGGCTGGTTCCGTTCTTCGATCTGCTCTACGGCGCGGTCGGGGATCTGGTGGCTGAACTGGGTGGGGCGCAACCGGTGGTGCTGGATCTGGGCGCGGGAACCGGCCTGTTGTCTGCGGCGGTGATCGGGGTCGTGCCCGGTGCCAGGCTGCATCTGATGGACGGGTCGGGTCCGATGATCGACCGCGCGGTGTCTCGGCTCCGGGCTCATGTGGTGGGTGTGACGGTCGCCGACCTCACCGACCCGCTGCCGGTGGGTCCCTTCGCCGCGGCCGTCTCGGCGCTGGCGATCCACCATCTGGACGACGAGGCCAAGCGGAACCTGTTCCGGCGCGTCCGTTCGGTACTTGTTCCCGGTGGTCTGTTCGTGAATCTGGAACAGATTGTTGGGCCTGATGAGGAGACCACCCAGAGGTACGAGCGGATGCACGAGCGATGGGCCCGTGGCGCGGGTTCGGACGACGAGGAATGGGCGGGGGCGCTCGCGCGCATGGCCCACGATCGGTGCGCTCCGCTCGACGACCAACTCGGGTGGCTGCGGCAGGCGGGCTTCGGTTCCGTCGACTGCGCGGTCAAGACCTGGCGGTTTGCCGTGTACTCGGGGCGGGCTAGGTAGGCCTCTGGAGCCGTGAGCGGGCCGCCCGTGGCCGGGTCCGTGTGCAGTGCCTGGGCGGTGGCGGTGGCGGTGGCTGTGTCTGGGCGGTGGCCGTGGGCATGGCCGCGTCGCCGGTCCGGGTTCTGGCCCTGGCTCCGGTCACGCCCGTATTCGTATCCGCATCGCGTTCCGCTCGCGTGCGGCGGATCGGTCGGCGCCGACTGTGTCAGGTCATGCAGTGTCGGACCCGCGCGTCGAACGGGGCCCGGCTGGGGCGCTTAGTGGGGTCCGGGAACCGTCCCCGGGCCACGGTCGGGCAGCTGTTCGGAGCGGTCGGTGAGTGATCGGTTCAGGGTGGTTGCGGCAGGAATCAGGTTCGGTTCTCCCTGTGTCTGTAAGGGTGATCCGCCGTCCTCGCCGGAATGTCGGCGGGGAATTCCCTGGAACGCCCAGGCAAAGTTCTACAGCCATGTAGAGGTAAATTCCCCTCACGTGAGGGTGCTGTTGTGTCTATCGCGGCCGCATGTCGTGGCCGCATTAGGTGGTTGTGGCGGGCGGACTGCTGGTAGGCGGGGCGTCGGTACTACTATGGGCCGCCCGGAGTTACCTGGCCTGCTGGTCGCCTGGAGTTGTGCATGCGGATCGCTTTCCTATGCGAGCAGTACCCACCGATCATCTGGGATGGCGCTGGCGTCTACACGCATGACATCGCTCACGCACTGGTTCGGCGCGGCCATGAGGTTCATGTGCTGTGCACTCAGGGCCGCCGTATCCGCGACGACGTGTTCGACGGCGTTCACGTTCACCGCCGCCCGCTGTTGCGTGCGCCTGTCACTCGATACCTGGGGCCGGCCGCGAAGCTGATCAACGGCCGGGATCATCCGCGTGACTCCTTGTCGCTGCGGGCCTCACTGGCGGTGTCGTACGGCTTCTGGCTTCGGCGGAGCGGGATCAACCCGGACGTCATCGAGACACAGGACGGCGAGACACGGGGCCTGTTCACGGCTCTCGGTCGGCGTACGCCGCTGGTGATCCACCTGCACACTCCGACGATGATGGACGTCCGTCTGCGGGATCCCGAACTGAGCCGCAAGGGGGAGCTGGCCGACCGCATCGACCGCTTCTCGGCGCTGCGAGCGGACGCGCGGACTTCCCCGTCCCAGCTCCTCGTCGACACGCTGTACGAGCTCGACTGGCTGCGACCGGACACCGACGTCGACGTAATCCCGTACCCGTTCGACAACGTGCCGTTCGCGAGCGTCCCCACGGCAGAGCACACCGGACCGAACCTGGTCGTGGTCGGCCGGCTGGAGTGGCGCAAAGGGCTGGACGTGCTCGTCGAGGCCGCGTCCCGGCTACTGGCGCGGGGAGTCGAGGCCAAGCTGATCTTCGTCGGGCAGTCGTCCGGTCGGATCGAAGGCGTCGAGACCGGGGCATGGCTCGAGCGGAAGGCCGCTGATCTGGGCGTTCCGATCCGGTTCGAGGGGCATGTCTCCCGCACGGAGCTTCCGGTGCTCTACGGTGAGGGCCGGGCGGTCGTCGTGCCGAGCCGGTTCGAGAGCTTCTCTATCGCGGGCCTTGAGGGGATGGCCGCCGCTCGCCCGGTGGTCGCCACGGCGACGACCGGCGTCTCGACCTGGGTCGACCGCTGGAAGGGCGGCGCCGTCGTGCCGCCGGAGGACCCGGACGCGATGGCGGACGCTCTCGAGCCGTTCCTGACTGACCAGGACCACGCGGCCGTCGTCGGCCTGCGCGGTCGGATGGGCACCGCTGAGCTGGATCCGGCGCGCATCGCCGAGCGCCGCGAGGAGGTCTACCTCAAGGCGATCGCGCGCCATGAGGTCCGCCGGCCCGAGAGGCAGCGGGGATAGGCCACCGCCGACATCGGTGGTGGGTGTTCTTTCGTCGGTATTCGTTGAGCTGCCAGTGCTGGGGGTTTTTCGGTTATGCGTGTCGTCGTCGCGGGAGGCGCGGGCTTCCTGGGGAGCCATCTCTGTGATCGGCTGCTCCTGGATGGTGAGGAGGTTGTGTGCATCGACAACTTTCTCACCGGGCGGAAGGGCAACGTCGAGCATCTACTCGACCGGCCAGGATTCGAGCTCCTCGAGCAGGACGTCGCCGAGCGGGTCGAGGTGGCCGGGACGGTCGACGCCGTCCTGGAGTTCGCGTCACCGGCGTCGCCTCTCGACTACGCCCGGTATCCGATTGAGACCTTGAAGGCAGGCGCGCACGGCACGCTCAACACGCTCGACCTCGCCCGGGCAAAGGGCGCCCGCTTCCTGCTGGCGTCGACCTCCGAGGTCTACGGGGACCCGCTGGTGCACCCGCAGGAGGAGTCGTACTGGGGGCACGTCAACCCGATCGGCCCGCGCAGCATGTACGACGAGGCCAAGCGTTTCGCCGAGGCGCTGACCACCGCCTACCGCAACCGGCACGGGCTCGACACGGCGATCATCCGGATCTTCAACACCTACGGGCCGCGGATGCGCACCGACGACGGCCGGGCGATTCCCGCGTTCGTCTCCCAGGCCCTGCGCGGTGAGCCGGTGACCGTCGCCGGCGACGGGATGCAGACCCGCTCGGTCTGCTATGTGGACGATCTCGTCGAGGGCATCGTGCGGATGCTGCGCAGCGGCCTGCCCGGCCCGGTGAACCTCGGCAACCCGCACGAGATGACGATCATCGACACCGCGCGCCTGGTGGTCGAGCTGATCGGCTCCGACGCGCCGATCACGTTCGTGCCGCGGCCCGGCGACGACCCGATGGTCCGCCGGCCGGACATCACCCTCGCCCGTCAGCAACTCGGCTGGGAGCCGGTCGTCGACGTGCGCGACGGGCTGGTCCGGACCATCGAGTGGTTCGCGAGCGAGCTCGCCACCGAGGCGACGGGCCGGACCGGCGCGTAGCCCGGGTCTGACCCGGGTCTGACCCGGGTCAGACCCGGGGGAGGACCTCGGCGGCGAGCAACGCCACGTGGTCGAGGTCGTCCAGGTCGAGGACCTGCAGGTACACCCGGCTCGCTCCGGCGCCGTCCGGGCCGTAGACGGCGAGCTTCTCGATCACCTCGGCCGGGGTACCGGCCAGGCCGTTCTCACGCAGCTCGTCGAGGTCACGCCCGATCCGCTCGGCGCGGTGCTTGAGCTCGGCGTCGTCCCGGCCGCAGCACACCACGAGTGCCACCGAGTAGACGAGATCATCCGGATCCCGGTCGATCGCGGCGGCGGCCTTGCGGACCAGCCCGAACTGCGCTGACACCTGTGCCGGCGGGGCGAACGCGAGGTTGAACTCGGCGGCGTGGCGCGCGGCAAGCGCCGGCGTGCGCCGCGGCCCGTGACCGCCGATGATGATCGGCGGATGCGGGCGCTGGACGGGCTTGGGCAGCGCCGGGCTGTCGGTCAGGATGTAGTGGCTGCCCTGGTGGGAGAACGTCTCGCCCGCCGGGGTACGCCACAGTCCCTCGATGATCGCGAGCTGTTCGGTCAGCCGCTCGAACCGTTCGCCGACCGGTGGGAACGGGATCCCGTAGGCGGAGTGCTCCGCGGTGAACCAGCCGGCGCCGAGACCGAGCTCAACTCGCCCGCCGCTCATCTCGTCGACCTGGGCGACGGCGATGGCGAGCGGCCCGGGCAGCCGGAAGGTCGCGCTCGTCACCAGGGTGCCCAGGCGAATCGTGGACGTCTCGCGGGCGATGCCGGCCAGCGTGACCCAGGAGTCGGTCGGGCCCGGCAGCGGGCTGCCCGGCCCCATCCGCAGGTAGTGGTCGGAGCGGAAGAAGGCGTCGAATCCGCCTTCCTCGGCCGCTTTGGCCATGGCTAGCTGGCGCGCGTAGGAGGCGCCCTGCTGGGGCTCGACGAATATCCGCAGATCCATGCCCTCAAGCCTGGCAAACCCCGGTTACCCCCTCGACTGCGGCCCCGCCGGGAGGTCTCGCTGGACGGGTCAGCGGCGGCGCACGGCAGCCGTCCGTTCGCCCGGCCCGGAGAGCTCGGTCGGGCGGGCGAACACGTCCACCGGCTCGTCCCCCTCCTTGCCGGTCGTCGGGCCCGCCTCGCCCGCGTGGGCCACCCGGGACCGCCAGTGCTCCCGGGCGCCCGCCGCGTCGCCGGCCTCGACGAGCTTGTAGAGCCGGCGGTAGTAGCGGACGGCGCGCCTGCGGTCCTCGGCGGTGGCCACCCGCCCGGACGCCTCGTGGCAGCGGACGGCCACCTCGTGGAGCAGTTGCGCGAAGATGCCCAGCGACCGGTTGCCTCCGTGCTCGGCGATCGTCGCGTGCAGGGCCGCGGCGGCGTCGAGGAAGGCGGGGCCGTCGTCGGCGTCGGCCGCCGCCTCGGCGGCCTCGACGGCCGCGCGCAGCTCGGTGAGCATCTGCGGGGTTCTGGTCTGGGCGAGGGTGTGGGCCAGGGTCGGCTCGACGAGCTCCCGCGCCTGGTGGATGTCGCTCATCGTCACGCCCTCGAGCTGCAGGAGCAGGGCGAAGGCCTTGGCGACGTGGTCGACGGTCGGACTGGTGACCCGCGGCCCGCCGTGCCGCCCGCGCAGGACGGTGACCAGGCCCTCGGCCTCCAGGATGCGCAGCGCCTCGCGCAGCGTCGTGCGGGCGATGCCGAAGATCTCCATGAGCTCGTCTTCGGTCGGGAAACGATCACCCGGCCGAAGTTCCCCTCTGGCGACCTGGACGCGAATGGACTCCGCGACGATCTCGGACGCCCGCGCGCTGCGCTGGGGCGCCCGCGGAACCTGGACCGCCATGGCGTCTCCCACCGGCGTCACGTCTGGGGCCATCAAGATATCAGCGTTGGCACAGGCGGCCTTCCTCGTCAGCTCGGGCTGCTGGCCCCGTCGGGTCGATCCTGGCGGCCGAATGCCACCCGTTCCAGGCCCTCCAGGTCCAGGACGATGACGCGGCGGTAGCCGACGTCGACGACCTTCATGTTTCGCAGCTCGGCGAGCGCACGGTTGACCGAGCGTTCGTCCGCGGCGACCAGGGCGGCGAGCTCGGGCTGGCTCAGGCCCACGGCGAGCTGGACACCGCGGTCGGAGGCCCGCCCCCACAGCGTCGCCAGCTCGATGAGAATGCGGGCGAGCCGGCCCCGGACCGAGCCGTCGACGTGCTCGACCCGGCGCCGGATCGAGTTGCGCAGCTTGTTCGCGACGGTCTCGGCGACCGCGAAGGCGGCCGGGGGATTCTGCTCGAGGAACGAGCGGAAGGCTGTCGCGCTCATCACCCGGCCGGCGACCGGCCCGGCGGCGGTGGCGGTTCCGGTGTGGGTGTCCTGGTCCATGGCGCTGATCTCGCCCAGGATGTCGCCCCGGGACCGGATGACGAGGAAGGCGAGCCGGTTCTCCTCTCCGTTCGCGGTGATCTTGACGAAGCCGTCGAGGATCAGGATCACCTCGCCGTACGGCTCGGCCTCCCGCATCAGCATCTCGCCGTGCAGGTAGTGGCGCACTCCTCCCAGGGAGAGAAGCTGCTGGCGCAGCGCCGGGTTCAGCCGCGCTGGCAGGCTGCCCGGCGGAAAAGGCCGGGAATCCTCAAGCAAAGGAACACCCTCCTTTCTCCGAGCAGTACTGCCCGGAACGTCCGACCTACCCATTGTGGTTCTCCGGCGGCCGACCGTCCTGCGTTAGTAGCGAGCCGGACACGCCGGTTCCCTTTTTGCGCTGGTCGGGGCGTTCGGCGTCTTGGTCCCGGGTGACCTCGCGCAGGTGCGCGCATGCGGCGGCCGCGGTGTCGCGGCGCTGTCCGAAGGTGTGAGAGCAGCGCCACCGACCCGCGCGAGGCGTTGACGTATACCCCCTAGGGGTATGTAACGTCTGGGTGAGTCTTATACCAGCCGGGGCGAAGGGACGGACGATGAACGCATTGACCCGCATCGGCGGCTTCGGTCTCGCGTTGGCCGTGCTCTTCGGTGTCTCCTATGTGGTCGGGACGACGATCGGGCCGTCCGAGGAGTCCAACGGTGCGGCCGAGACCGGCGCCCGTGGCCACGAGGCCTCCGCCGTGCCGGGCGGCGCGCCGGGCGTGACCAGCGGTGATCCCACCGCGGCCGGGCTCGCGATCTCCGCGGGCGGCTACACGCTCGCGCCCGACACGCTCACCTGGCCCGCCGGCCGCTCGCAGCCCTACACCTTCCGTGTCCTCGGCCCGGACGGCCGCCCGCTCACCGCCTTCACCCGGGTACACGACGCAGACCTGCATCTGATCGTCGTGCGGCGTGACCTCACCGGCTACCAGCACCTGCACCCCACCCGTGACGCCGCCGGCACGTGGAGCGTCCCGCTCCGACTGTCCGCGCCCGGCGTCTACCGCGTGTTCGCCGACTTCGCTCCGACGTCCACGCCGGGCGGCACCGACAGCGGTACTGGCACCGGCGGCGGCACGGGTACCGGCGCCGACACCGGTACCGGTGGCACCGCGGCCGGCCGCGTGGCGGACGGGGCGAGCGTTCCGGGAGTCCCGGTCGCTCCGGTCACGCCCGGCACCTTCGAGATCTCCGGCATGTCGGAGATCTCCGGGAATTCCGAGATCTTCGGGATCTCGGGTAGCTCGCCGGCCGCGTCCACGATCACGCTCGGCACGGACCTCACCGTGGGCGGCGACCTGCGCCCCGCCACGCTGCCGGCGCCGTCGCGCACCGCGACAGTGGCGGGTGGGTACACCGTGACGCTCGACGGGCGGGCCAGCCCCGACGGGATGAGCGACCTCGTCTTCTCGGTCACCCGCGCCGGACGGCCGGTCACCGATCTCGAGCCGTACCTGGGCTCGCTCGGTCATCTGGTGGTGATCCGGCAGGGTGATCTCGCCTACCTGCACGTCCACCCGGGAGAGAGCGGGGGCTCCACCGGCGGCGCCGTGGCGACGCCCGGAGGTCTCGACGGCGGCATGAGCGATCCCACGGCCAGTCCCGGGAGCGGCGATCCCGCGCTGTCGTTCATGACCGAGTTCCCGTCGGCCGGCGCCTACCGCCTCTTCCTGGACTTCAAGCACGCCGGACAGGTGCGAACCGCGGAGTTCACCATGACGGTCCCGGTGGACGGGGCCGCGCCCACACCCACGCCGACGCGGACGCCCACCTCCGCGCACACGCACTGACCCTGCCCGCGCACCCGCGTCCCCTTGGGAGAACCGATGAGCCCACCGGCCACCGACCGGCGCCAGGTGGATCTGGTGATAGGCGGGATGACCTGCGCATCCTGCGCGGCTCGTGTCGAGCGGAAGCTGAACAAGCTGGACGGCGTCACCGCCACGGTCAACTACGCCACGGAGAAGGCCAAGGTCAGCTTCCCGGCCGGCCTGCCGGCCGATCGGCTGGTAGCCCAGGTGGAGGCCGCCGGCTACACGGCGACGATCCCGCCGCCCGCGCCGTCCCGACCGGCCGCGCGAACCGGCGCCCGTGACGCGGCGAACCGCCCCGCCTCGGACCACGCCACCGGAGACCGGGCCGACGACAGCACCGCCGTGGACAGCACCGCCGCGGACGGCGTCGCCGCCGGCAGTACTGCCGGCGGTAGCGCGGCTGACGAGAGTCTCCCCGCCGACGGCCGGGTGCGCGCCCTGCGCGACCGGCTGCGTGTGGTCGTCGGGTTGACCGTCCCGGTGGTGCTCCTGGCGATGGTGCCGGCCCTGCAGTTCGACTCCTGGCAGTGGCTGTCGCTGACGCTCGCCGCGCCCGTCGTAGTGTGGGGCGGCTGGCCGATCCACCGGGCGGCGTGGACGAACCTGCGCCACGGCGCGACGACGATGGACACGCTCGTCTCGATCGGCACCCTCGCCGCCTTCGGATGGTCGCTGTACGCGCTGTTCGTCGGCGACGCCGGCGAGCCCGGGATGACCCACGACTTCAGTGTCACCGTCACTCGCGGTGCCGGGGCGGACAGCATCTACCTGGAGGTGGCGGCCGGCGTCACCGCGTTCATCCTCACCGGCCGGTACCTGGAGGCCAGAGCCAGGCGCAGCGCCGGCTCCGCGCTACGCGCGCTGCTCGCCATGGGGGCGCGTGACGTCGCCGTTCTCCGCGACGGCAGGGAGGAACGAGTCGAGGTCGATCAGCTCGGCGTCGGTGACCTCTTCGTCGTCCGTCCGGGGGAGAAAATCGCCACGGACGGGGTGGTCGTAGCGGGCGCGTCAGCCGTCGACGCGTCGATGCTCACCGGAGAGTCCGTCCCGGTGGAGGTCCGTCCCGGCGACGACGTCACCGGTGCCACCCTGAACGCGGGGGGCCGGCTCGTCGTCCGCGCCACGCGGGTCGGCGCGGACACCCAGCTCGCGAGGATCGGACGTCTCGTCGAGGAGGCACAGAGCGGCAAGGCGCCGGTGCAGCGGCTCGCCGACCGGATCGCGGCCGTCTTCGTGCCGGTCGTGCTCGCGCTCTCGGCACTCACCTTCGGCTACTGGGCGGGCCGGGGGGACGGCCTGGCCGCCGCGTTCACCGCGGCCGTCGCGGTGCTGATCATCGCGTGCCCGTGCGCGCTCGGCCTCGCCACGCCGACCGCCCTGCTGGTCGGCACGGGACGCGGCGCCCAGCTCGGCCTGCTCATCCGCGGACCCGAGGTGCTGGAGTCGACCCGCCGGGTCGACACGATCGTCCTGGACAAGACCGGCACGGTGACGACCGGCGAGATGACCCTCCTGGACGTCGCCACCGCCGCCGGCGAGGACCGGGACGAGGTGCTGCGGCTCGCGGGTGCCCTGGAAAACGCCTCCGAGCACCCGGTGGGCCGCGCGATCAGCCGGGCCGCCGCCGCGGCAGCGGAGCGGTCGTCCGCGGAGCTGCCCGGCGTCACCGAGTTCGCCACCAAGGAGGGCCTCGGGGTGCGCGGACTGGTCGCCGGCCGCGCCGTGCTGGTCGGCCGTCCGAGGCTGCTGACGGGGTGCTCGCAGCCGCTGCCCACGGACCTCGCGGAGATCGCCCGCACGGCCGAGGCCGCCGGCCGCACCGCCGTCGCGGTCTCCTGGGACGGGCGCGCCCGCGGCGTGCTCACCATCGCCGACGCGGTCCGGCCGACCTCGGCCGCCGCGATCCGCGAGCTGCGGGGACTGGGCCTGCGCCCGATTCTGCTGACCGGCGACAACGCCTCCGTCGCGGCCACCGTCGCGGCGGAGGTGGGGATCGCCCCGGAGGACGTGGTCGCCGAAGTCCTGCCAGCGGAGAAGACCGAGGTCGTGCGCCGGCTGCAGGCCGGCAACCGGGTGGTGGCGATGGTCGGTGACGGGGTGAACGACGCCGCCGCGCTGGCCCAGGCGGACCTCGGTCTGGTGATGGGAACCGGCACGGACGTCGCGATCGAGGCCGGTGACCTGACTCTCGTCCGGGCCGATCTGCTCGCGGCCGTGGACGCGATCCGCCTGGCCCGGCGGACACTCGCCACCATCCAGGGCAACCTGTTCTGGGCCTTCGCCTACAACGCCGCCGCGCTGCCGCTGGCCGCGGCCGGCCTGCTCAACCCGATGCTCGCCGGGGCGGCGATGGCGGCCAGCTCGCTGTTCGTCGTCGGCAACAGCCTGCGCCTGCGTGGTTTCACCCCGCGTCCGGCCACGGCACCCGGTCCGGACCCGGCACCCGGCTCAGACTGACGCCCCGGCCCCGGCACCCGTGCCGGCCTCAGCCGAAACCGGCGTGGGCACCTCGGCGGGCCCTGGTACCGAAGCCAACGCGGGCGCCACAGCAGGCGTCGCCACCGCTGCGGACGCGGGCATCGAGGCGGGCACGGGCGTCGATGCGGGCGTGGGCACCTCGGCGGGCAGGGGAGGGGACGCCGCCGGGCCGGGCGAGGCGGCCGCGGGCAGGTGGTCGGGCAGGCACGGCAGCCACCAGGCGGCCCGCCCGAGCAGGGACATGACCGCTGCCCCGAGCGTCAGGCGGACGACGAACGCGTCCACCGTGACACCGAACGCCAGCACGAGACCGATCGACGCGGTGATCGGGCCGGCCGGAGCGGCGAGTGCCCCGAGGACCCCGGCCATGACGCCTGTGCTGGCCGCCACGACCGCGCCTGACGCGACGACCGTGATGATCGTGCTGGCCGTGACGGCCCGGGCGGCGTCCGCGGTGCCGCGCACCACGGCCTGGCCGGGGTCGCCGGTGCGGAGGAGCTCCGCCCGGCTCCGGGCCACGAGGTGCAGCTCGTGGCTCGTGGCCAGAGCGGTCAGCAGCCCGATCACGACGATCGGCAGGACGGCTGCCACGGGCCCGCTCCGTTCCACCCCCAGGCAGCCGCCGAGCCATCCCCACTGGAACCCGGCGACCATGGCACCCAGGGCCGCCACGGCGCTGAGTCCGGCGCTCAGGACGCCCTTCAGGGGCACGAGGACACTGCGCGAGGCCATGGCGAGCACCGCGATCGCCAGCGCGGCGAGCAGGGTGAGGTAGAGCGGCAGGACCCGGGCGAGCCGCCACGAGACGTCCAGGCCGATCGCCGTCCGCCCGGTGACCCAGACGCGGGTGCCTGTCGTGACGGCGAGCGCGCCGGCCTCGGCGCGGATGCGGCGTACGAGGTCCGCCGTGCCCGGATCGCCCGGTCCGCTGACGGGGATCACGGTCATGGTCGCGAGGTCGCCGCTGGGGTCGAACCGCGGTTCGGTGGTCAGGGCGACGGCGCCCAGCGCGGCGACCGCCGTCCGTACCCGGCCGGCGGCGGCGGTGGGGTCGGCGCTGTCCGCCGCGTCCACCACGAGCAGCAGCGGGCCGTTGAAGCCGGCGCCGAAGCCCGCGGCGAGCTGGTCGTAGGCGCGGCGCTGGGTGCCCTCGGACGCGGTCGCACCGCTGTCGGGCAGCCCCAGGCGCAGGTCGGCCACCGGCGCCGCGACGGCGCCGAGGGCGGCGAGGGAGAGCAGGAGCGCCGGAATCCGTCGCCGCACGACGAACCGGCCCCACCGCTCCCCGCCGTCCCGTCCGCGGCCGGCGCGGCCGGTGGCCCGTGCGGTGACTTTGCTTCCGGCGAATCCGAGGACGGCCGGCAACAGCGTGAGCGTGCCCAGAGTGGCGATCATGATGATGCCGGCGGACGCCAGGCCGATCGTGGTCAGCGCCGGGACGCGGGCGACCGACAGCGCCGTGAGCGTGCCAGCCGTCATCAGACCCGAAAGGACCACGACCGACCCGGCGGTGGCCACCGTGTTCCCGGCCACTTCCTCGCGCCGGCGGCCCTCCGCCAGCCCGTTCCGGTACCGGGTGACGACGAGCAGCGCGCCGCCGATCGCGACGGTGAGCCCGAGCACCGCCACCGGCACCGGCACCGGCACCGGGAGCGGCGTGGCCGGGCCGGTTCCGGTTCGGCTGGTCACGACCCAGGCCGCACAGCCGCCGACCGTCACGCCGACGACCGCCGTCAGCAGCGCCAGCGCGGCCGCGACGGACGAGCCGAAGGCCACGATGAGGACACCCAGGACCGCCGCGAGCACAGCTGCCGCGAGTATGCCCGCGGCGACAGCCGGCTCAGCGGAGCCGAGGTAGCTCCGCTCGGGTACTCCGTCCAGTGCCGTCCCGCCGAACTCGACGTCGATGCCGGCGGCGCGGGCCGGACCCGCGGCGGCGAACAGG
Source organism: Parafrankia sp. Ea1.12 (assembly GCF_900465275.1). Classification (NCBI taxonomy): domain Bacteria; kingdom Bacillati; phylum Actinomycetota; class Actinomycetes; order Frankiales; family Frankiaceae; genus Parafrankia; species Parafrankia sp. Ea1.12. The sequence continues at coordinate 13,069 of NZ_UBIZ01000400.1, forward strand.
GCCGCGCGCGCCCGGGCGGTCAGCTGCGTGTCGCGGACGGTGTAGGTGACCTGCGTGTAGGCCATCCGGCCGTCGCTGGAGATCCCGCCTTCGACGGACCCGACGCCGGGGGCGCCGGGCTCGCCGTCGGCGCCGGGCCCGCTGCCGCCGAAGGGATCACCCACCCGCCCGACGAGCGGCGCCTGTCCGAGGGTGGCGAGGACGTCCTCGATCGCTTGCCGGTGGACCGGGTCGTCGAGGCGGGCCCGGGCGCCGTCGCCCGCGTCGAGGGTCAGGACCAGCCGGGCCGTCGCGGTGTCGGCACCGGTCCCCGGCAGCCGCCGCCGCAGCAGGTCCGCCGCCCGTTGCGACTCCGAGCCCGCAGCGACAAGAGTCCCTGCTGCGGTGCCGGCGGGCGTCGCGGTGCCCGCGCTGGATGTGGTCGCGGTGCCCGCGCCGGATGTGGCCGCGGTGCCTGTGCTGGGTGTGGTCGCGGTGCCCGCGCCGGGGAGTGTCGCGGTGCCCGCGCCGGGGAGTGTCGCGGTGCCCGCGCCGGGGAGTGTCGCGGTGCCCGCGCCGGCCAGCCCGAGCAGCGCCAGCCACAGCGCCAGGACGACCCGCCGGTGCCGGTGGGAGGCCTGGCCGAGCCGGTACAGGTAGGTGCCCAAGAGTCCGTCTCCTTGCGGGGTCGCCCGCGTGCGTCGCGGGTTTCACGCGGACGCCCGGCCAGACCCTCGTTTGTGGCCCCGGTGATGGCTCCTCGGCGCCGCTCGACGGTGCCCCGTACCCCCCGTACGGGGCGGTCGGCCCGGACGGACGTCCAGCGCGTGGTTCGCACGGATCTGTACGCTCGGTCCCCCGCGGGAGTGTGGTGCGCCACAATGAGGGCCCCCTGCGCGAGGTGACCGGGGCCGGACGGGAGGCGGAGATCGTGACTGCCGAGCTGGCGGAACGCCAGATTGGGCCGGGCGCCGGCCGGGAGCGCCTGCGGGCCACCGCACTGGAGCTGTTCACTGAGCGTGGTGTGAGCGCCACATCGCTCCAGATGATCGCGGACGCGATGGGCGTCACCAAGGCGGCGGTCTACCACCACTACAAGAGCAAGGACGAGATCGTCCTCGCGGTGGTGCGCCCGGCGCTCGAGCAGCTCATGGGGCTGGTGCGGCTCGCCGAGAGTCGGCGCTCCCGGGCCGCCCAGGTCGAGACGATGATCGTCGGCCTGGCCGATCTCATCATCGCCAACCGCCGCTTATACGCGCTGCTGCAGGGTGATCCGACCTGTACGGCCATCCTGCAGCGGTACCCGGAGTTCCCCACGCTGGGGGAGCGCCTCGTCGCGTTGCTCGCCGGGCCCGATCCGGATCCGGGTTCCGTCGTGGCGGCCGGCATGCTGCTGGCAGGGTTACGCGGCGCCGGCTCCGACCCCCGGGTGATGGTGCTGGACGACGAGGAGTTCCGTCGATACGTCGTCGGCTGCGCCCACCGCCTGATGCGCCCCCGCCGGCCGGCGTCCGCCACCGGCTGATCCGCGCGTGTCGGGAGGGGCCGAATCGCCATTAGGCGCGGCGGGTGCTCTCCCGCTCGACCAGTTCCACCGGCAGCACGATCTCGCGGGGCCGGGCGCCGTCGCCGACCATCTCGATGAGGAGCCGGGCGGCCTCGGCCCCCAGCCGTTCGGGATGACGCGCCACCGTCGTCAGCGACGGCTCGGTGAGTTCGCCCCAGGAGATCCCGTCGATCCCGATGATCAGCACACCGCCGGGCACCTGCCGGCCCGCGTGCCGCAACGCCCGCACCGCGCCGACGGCCTGCAGATCGTTTGAGCAGAAGATCGCGTCGATCTGTGGATCGGCGGCGAGGAGCTGGTCGGCCGCCCATCGTCCCGCCTCGATCGTGTACCGGCTGGCGATCGAGCGCCACGGCGGAAGCGAGCGTCCCGACGCCTGCAGCTCTGCGCGGAAGCCGGTGCGGCGCTCGCGGGCCGTGGTGAGGTGCTCCGGCCCGCAGATCATCGCGATCCGGCGCGCGCCGCGGGCGAGGATGTGCCCGGCGGCGAGCCGGCCGGCCGCGGCGTCGTCGGCGAAGACCCCGCCGGCGCCGGTCAGCTCCAGGCGCTCGTCGCAGGCCACCACGGCGACGCCGCTGTCGACCAGGTGCTGCAGCTGCTCGGTCTGCCCGGACGCCGAGCAGACCAGGAGCCCGTCGGCCGCCCCGGCCAGGCGGTCGAGGTAGTCGGCCTCGCGCGCGTCGTCGAGGTCGGTGTTGCCGAGGAACACCGCCCAGCCGGACGACTGGGCCACCGTCTCGACGCCGTGCGCGATCTCGGCGAAGAACGGGTTGCTCACGTCCGGGACGACGAGGCCGATGGCGTGCCGGGTCGGCGTCCGCACCGGCCGCGCGGCGTCGACCTGCCGGTACCCGAGGCGGTGGGCCGCGGCGCGAACCCGGGCGCTGGACGCTCCACTGACCGATCGCCGGCCGGCCAGCGCGTTGCTGACGGTCGACACGCTGACCCCGGCGAGCGCCGCGACCTCGCGGATCGTGGCGGGCCGCTTCACCGTCGCCTCGCGGGACGTGATGCGCTCGATGTAGCGGTCTGTAGACATCGACTCCATTAAAGGTCGATGTCGCCCGCGCGGGAGGTCGCGTCGGTCACGATGTCAGCCCGCAAGGCCCACGGCGGGTGACCACTTCCGGATCCAAGGCTCTCTTGAGCCGTTCTTAAGCATCGTTTATGGCGCCGGTGTTGTGATGACGGTGTTGTCGCGAAGGTCCCCGGTCCACCCGGCGGAGGTACCCCCCACCCTCCGACGGGTTCCTGGCCCGGGTCGTGGTCCGTCCCAACCACGACCCGGGCCCACGACGACACCGGACGGGCACGCCGCACGCTCCGGCCGCGCCGGTCAGGCCGGTGCACTCAGATTGTCGGGCTCAGGCCCGGGGCTTGCTCAGGCCGGGTTCGCCGCCGTGCCGAGGCGCTCGACCGCGGCGCGCAGCCGCCGCAGCGTCTCCTCGCGGCCGAGGATCTCCAGCGACTCGAACAGCGGCAGGCCGACCGTCCGGCCGGTGACCGCCACCCGGACGGGCGCCTGGGCCTTCCCGAGCTTCAGTCCGTGCCGCTCCCCGACCTCGATGAGCGTCTCGCGCAGGACGTCGTGGTCCCAGGCGACCTTCTCGTAGGCCTCGGCCGCCTCGGTGAGCAGGTCGAGGGCCGGGCCCTTCATGGTCTTCGCCCAGGCGGCCTCGTCGGTCGGCGCCTCGGGCAGGAACAGGAAGTCGACCATCGGGACGATCTCCGACAGCACCGCCACCCGGGACTGCGCCAGCGGTGCGACGGTGGCGAAGACCTCGGCGGAGAAGCGCTCCGGTGACCACGGCGGGGCCGGCACCGCCGTGGTCACGCCCGCGGCTCCGTCTCCCGAGCCCGCCGCGGCCGGCGCGTCCACCGCGGCGGGCACGTCGGCCGCGGGCACGAGCCACGGCTCGCACGCCGCCACGAACCCGTCCACACTCAGCGCACGGATGTACTCGCCGTTGAAGGCACGCAGCTTCTTCTCGTCGAAGAACGCGGGAGAGGGCTTCACGTCCTCGAGCCGGAACGACGCCTCGATGGTCTCGAACGGGACGATCTCCTCGTCGCCGGGCGGAGCCCAGCCGAGGAGCATCAGGTAGTTGCGCATGGCGGCGGCGAGGTACCCCTCGGCGCGGTACGACTCCAGCGCGACCTTGTCGCGCCGCTTCGAGAGCTTCTGGCGCTTCTCGTTGACGATCACCGGGACGTGGGCCCAGACCGGCGGCGGCGTGCCGAGCGCCGCCCACAGCAGCTGCTGCTTCGGAGTGTTGGACAGGTGCTCCTCGCCGCGCACGACGTGGGTGATGCCCATGTCGAGATCGTCCACGACGTTTGCGAGGAGGAAGACGGCCGAGCCGTCCGCCCGGGCGATGACGAAGTCCTCGATGGTGTCGTTCGGGAACTCCGGTGTGCCGCGGATCACATCGAGGACTACAGTGGTGCCCTTGTCGGGGGTGCGGAACCGCAGCGCGCGCCCCGGGCCGGGGCCGAGCCCGCGCTCCCGGCAGAAGCCGTCGTAGCCGTGCTGGGCGTTGCCGGTGCGGGCGGCGAGTTCGTCGCGGGTGCAGCCGCAGTAGTAGGCGCGACCGGCGGCGAACAGGCCCGCGGCCGCCTCGGCGTGCCGGCCTGCCCGCTCCGACTGGAACACCGGGCCCTCGTAGCCACCGGGGCTGATGCCCAGCCAGTCGAGCGCGCTGATGATGCCCTCGGTCCACTCCGGCCGGTTCCGCGAGGCGTCGGTGTCCTCGACGCGGAGCACGAAGTCGCCGCCGGCGCCCTTGGCCACCAGCCAGTTGAAAAGCGCCGACCGGGCCCCGCCCACGTGGAAGATGCCGGTCGGCGACGGCGCGAACCGTACGCGCACCCGTCCAGTGCTCATGGTCGCCGAGCGTACAGGTCGCCCGTCGGGAGACCGACCGACGTCACCCGGACCACAGGAGATCCGGACCGATCGCGTGGAATGTCGGTAGGGGCTCGTAAAATCGGAGAGCGTGACAGCGCCCGCGCGGCTCGCAGGTCGCGACCGTGATCCGGGTCGTGGCCGGCGCCCGACCGTCCGCCGGCCGCAGGTCGGGGCCCAAGGAGCGAATCCGGCACCTCCAACGGCCGACGTCGTCGACCTGCCCAGGGTCCAGGTGGGCGCACAGCCCCAGCACCTGCTCACCACCCTGCTCGGCGATTACTGGGCCGGCCGCCGGGAGCACGTCCCGTCGGTGGTGCTGGTCAGCCTGCTCGCGGATTTCGACGTCAGCACGGTCGGTGCCCGGGCGGCGCTGAGCCGGCTGTCGCGGCGCGGGCTGCTGGAGTCGTCCCGGATCGGCCGCAACACCTACTACGGGCTGACAGCGGAGGCCTCGGCCGCGATCCTCGCGTCGGCGAACCGGATCTTCACCTTCGGCCTGCGGCACGACCCGTGGGACGGGCGCTGGACGGTGGCGGCGTTCTCCATCCCCGAGGACCAGCGCGACGTGCGGCACGCCGTGCGCGCACGGCTGCGTTGGCTGGGCTTCGCTCCGCTCTACGACGGGATGTGGGTCACCCCGCGGTCTGCCGGTGAGGCGGCCCGCCGGGTGTTCGCCGAGTTGGGCGTCATCGCGTCGACGGTGCTGATCACGACGTCGGAGGCACGCCGCAGCGACCCCCGCCCGCCGATGGCGGCCTGGGATCTCACCGAGCTGCAGCGCACCTACGAGGAGTTCGTCCGCACCTACACCCCCCTGTTGGAACGGGTCCGCCACGGCGAGGTGCGCGGCGCGGAGGCACTGGCCGCGCGCACCGCGGTGATGGAGTCCTGGGGGCGCTTCCCGAGCCTCGACCCGGATCTTCCGATCGACCTGCTGCCCGGCCGCTGGCCGCGGCGCGAGGCCCGCACGGTCTTCGCCGAGATCTACGACGGGCTGGCCGTCCCGGCTGTGGCGCGGGTCCGGGAGCTGCTGGCGGAGGTGTCGCCGGAGCTGGCCGACCTCGTCCGGCTGCGCACGACGGTCTCCTGACCGGCCGGCCGGAGTCCCCTGGCCGGCCCGGAGTCTCCTGACCGGTTGGCCCGAGTCTCGCGGGCGGTCAGCGCGGGCCTTCTGGGCGGTCAGCCCGAGGAGTTCCGGGGCATCGGCATCGGCATCGGCACCGGTCGGGTGCCCTCGAGGCCGCGGCCCGGGGCGGCGGGCGGTGTGCCGAGCAGGTCGATGACGGTGCTGGGTGGCTGGCTGGGTGTGGTGGCGATGTGGGTGCGCCAGTGGGCTTCGGCGGCGTCGGTGTCGTGGCGGGCGATGAGGTCGAGGAGGTGGGTGTGGTCGTGGTGGTTGTGGGGGGTGGTGTT
>NZ_UBIZ01000200.1:0-566 GCF_900465275.1 Parafrankia sp. Ea1.12
AGCTACAGACCCGAACGAGGATCAGGTACAGCAGGCGTACGGACATAGTTGACCATCATGCGGCCGGCCCCGCGCCGGCGCATCGCCCCAGGTCACAGGCTCAGGCCGACTTCTGGCACCCCACAGGGTCGGTGGAATCCGGGTCGGTCCCGAACCGCCGCAGATGCTCGTGCATCCCGCATCGCTCCCGTTCCTGGCTGGCCGTCACCTTCCCAGCACACCCGCCGTGCTGACACCGACGACACGAACAGCCACCGTCACACAGTGAACTCACTATCAACCAGAGGAAAATGACCCACCCGCACCTAGAAATCTCGCCTGGTTGTCGGGCGACGGCCGTGCCGGTCAGCGCCGATCCGAGACCCTCACGAGCCTGCGAGTGCCAGCCAGAGACTTGGGATACCGGCCCTGTGGGTGCCCGAAACTCGTCCGTGAGCCATGAGCAGGGATTTTGGCTCACTCGCCGATCCTGTGGGGTGCCAGAAGTCGGCCTGAGCCTGTGACCTGGGGCGATGCGCCGGCGCGGGGCCGGCCGCATGATGGTCAACTATGTCCGTACGCCTGCT
>NZ_UBIZ01000526.1:0-10899 GCF_900465275.1 Parafrankia sp. Ea1.12
CATGATCAACGAATATCGCAACGCCGCCTAATAGGAGCTACCGGGGAAAACCGCAGCAACCGCAAAAGGCCAGCTCACAGGCCAAATCTGGATTCTGGAGCCCCACAGGGTCCGGGCCAGCGCCTGCTCTCTGGCGGCCTTCGCGCCGCCGACCGGGCCGAGCGCGGCGAGCACCGTCGCATGCGAGCCGCCCTCGCAGACGGTGACCGCGCGGACCTTCGGATAGGCCCCCGGTGCGTCGACCCGCCCGGCCGGCAGGCCGAACGCGGCGATGTTCTCCTTCGAGGCCGGCACGTCGGACTCCAGCCCGTCGATGCCCATCAGCCGCCACGCCGACGCCCGACTGAGTGCCGGTGCGTACCCCAAAGGCCAGGTTCATCGCGATGTACGATGACGTTGCCTCCCCGGGCTGCGGTGCGGCAGGCGTGTACTGGCTTTATACGTCTGAGGAGTAGCTTCCGCCGCCATGACAAGCAGTGTGTCTCGACCGACCGATGCAGCAGAGGTGATGGATCTGGTCGGCAAGGCGTTCCGCCAGACACGGCAGCCGATCGAGCAGCTCGTCCGCGATCACGGGATCACAGCTGCGCAGTACGGCATCCTCTATCAGATTGCCGCGAACCCGGGGATCTCGCGTGCTGAGGTGGCACGGCAGAACTTCATCAGCCCGCAGGCAGCCCAGGTCGCGCTCGCGACGCTGGAAAGCAAGGGTCTTGTGGCTCGGCAGTCACGGAGCGACAGTCAGCGCATCGTCGGCGCTGCCCTCACGGAGGAGGGGGAGCGGGTGTTCCGGGCGTGTGACGCGAGGACAGCGGCTCTGGCGGAGGACTTTGTCGCGCCGCTCCGGGTCGTCGAACGGCACATGCTCATCGATCTCTTGCGGCGTTGCATCGAGCAGATGGCCGAGCCTTCAGCCTAGAAGGCTTCTGCCCGAACGCCCTGCCCGCTATGAGGGGTCGAAGGTGACGTGGACGGCGTTCTGACCACGGAAGCTCAGACCTTGGATGCGAGGCGTCGGCCGGCTTTGACCAAGGCGCAGGTTGGGAACCCATGCAACGGTCCGGTCAGCCTCGATGCGCGACCTCATTGGTCCGCGTCTTCGAGGATCATGGCTGCAGCCTTCTCCGCGATCATGATCGTCGGCGCGTTGGTGTTCCCGCTCGTGAGCTCGGGCATCACCGAGGCGTCGACGACCCGCAGGCCCTGCACGCCCACGGCGCGCAGCCGGGGATCGACGACTGCCTCGGGACCAGTGCCCATGCGGCAGGTCCCGGCTGGGTGCATCGCCCCGTGGCAGTTCTGGGAGCGCAGGAACGCCTCCCATTCGTCGTCACTTGTCACGTCCGCGCCTGGAAGAGCCTCGCTCGTGACGTGGTCGCTCATGGGCGAGGTGTCGAAGACCTGGCGGACCTGGCGGCAGCCGGCGACGAGATCCCAGAGGTCGCCCTCCTCGGCGAACATCTCGTGCTGGATGAGTGGCGGGTCCGCCGGGTTGGCGGAGCGCAGCTGGACGGAGCCTCGGGAGCGGGGGTGGAGCAGGCTGAGGTAGACGGTGACGGTGGCTCGGTCGAGCACCTGCATCTGGCGCACGTCGTGGGTGCCCGAACCCGAGAGGGTCTCGGCCTTGATGTCACCGGCGTTGGCGCCGACCAGGGCGATCGGGGTGAAGCCGGCCTCGACCTCGGTGCGGGAGCTGTCGGCGTTCAACTTGCTGAACATGATGGCGTGGAAGATGCCGGCGGCGGCCGGTCCCCGGCCGCGGAGGAACGAAAACCCGTGCTTGACGATGCCCCTCAGTGTGAAGTCCATGCCGAACGTGGGGACGTCGATGTTCCACAGCATCGACACAACAGGGTGCTCCTGGAGGTTGCGACCGACGCCGGGGACGTCCGCAACGACGTTGATACCGTGGCTGCGGAGGTGGTCGGCCGGCCCCACGCCTGAGAGCATGAGGAGCTTCGGCGAGGCGATTGCCCCGGCGCTCAGTACCACCTCCTTGCTAGCGCGGGCGGTGAGCAGGCGGCCCTTCCAGCGGTACTCGACGCCGACGGCCCGGTCACCTTCGAGCAGGACCCGCTCGACGAAGGCGCCGGTAACGACCTTCAGGTTCCGGCGCCGCCACGCCCCGCGGAGGTGAGCTCGGGACGCGGAGTGGCGGAAGCCACGGCGCACGTTGGCCTGGCCGACGCCGACGCCTTCCTGGCGCTCGCCGTTGTAATCGTCGGTGTAGGGGTGGCCGGATGCGTCGGCGGCGGCGACGAAGGCGTCGGTGATGACGTGCGGGGCCCGGACCTTGCGGACCTGGATCGGGCCCTTCACGCCGCGAGCTGGGGTGCCGCCGATGTAGCGCTCGGCTCGTCGGAAGTAGGGCTCGACGCCCTGCCAGTCCCAACCGTCGCAACCCTGTGCGGCCCAACCGTCGAAGTCGCCGGCATGGCCGCGTACCCACATGACACCGTTGATCGAGCTGCCCCCGCCGATGACCCGACCGGCCATCCAGAGCCCGCCGGCGCCGTTGCGGGACTCATCGGGCGCGGCGCGGTAGTCCCAGACGATCCCCGAGATCCGGCAGGCCTTCTGCACCAGCCCTGGGACGTGGATGAACGGATGGCGGTCCGAGCCCCCCGCCTCGAGCAGCAGCACCCGGGTGCGGCGGTCCGCGCTGAGGCGATTGGCCAGCACACAGCCGGCGGAACCGCCACCGACAACGACGTAGTCCCAGCTCACGATCGTCCCCTCCACCCTCTGCCGGCGGAGCTCGATAGTAGCAAAACTGTTGATGTAATTGTGTGTGCTGGTCGGACAGGTCGGTCAACCTGCTGATGGGTGGGTGCCGCTTGGCGTAGGCGAGACCCCGGCCGGACGATCCGCACCCGCTTCTGAGGAGCGACAGGCGGGCGCAGGAGCGATAGCCGCTACGGGCCCGCCCGCCGGGCTCCGGGCTCCGGGGTCGCCGCCATGACATGCCGTCGGATCGGATCACAATAGTCTTGCTATCACGAGGGACGGTGCCTAGTGTGGGGCGGTGTAGCCCTGTGTGCGCGTAAGGAGGGGTGATGATGCTGGCGATCCGTGGTGGTTCGGTCGTTGACGGTTCGGGACGGCCTGCGGTTCCGGCGGACGTGCTCATCGAGGACGGGGTCATCGCCGGGGTGGGGGCCGACGTTGTGCGCGCGGCCGATGTCGATGAGACGATCGACGCCTCGGGCCTCGTGGTCAGCCCCGGTTTCATCGACTTCCACACCCACTACGACGCCCAGGTGTTCTGGGACCCGGCGCTGTCGTCCTCGTGCTGGCACGGGGTCACGACGGTTGTCGGCGGGAACTGCGGGTACTCGGTGGCGCCCACGCTCCCTGAGCGCCACGAGCTGCTGGTCAGCTTGCTGCACGACCTCGAGGACATGTCATCGGAGACCCTGCGCGCCGGAATCACCTGGGGCTTCGAGACCTTCGGCGAGTACCTCGACTGCGTCGACCGAGCGCGTCCGTACCTGAACTGGGCGGGCTACGTCGGCCATTCCGCGCTGCGCATCGCGGTCATGGGTCAGGACGCCTACGCGAGCGGGTCAACACCCGAGCAGGTCGAGCAGATGGTGGCGCTGGCTCGGTCGGCGCTGGACGCAGGAGCGATCGGTATCGCCACGACGACGTCGCCCGGGGGGCGCAACACTCCCAGCTGTCACGCCGGTCGCGACGAGGTGGTCGCGCTCCTTCGATGCCTAGCCGAGGCCGGCCACGGCCTGGCCGCGTTCGTGCCGGGGGGTGAGCTCGACCTCGCGTCGCTCTACGAGCTCCAGCCCGAGATCGGCCGCCCCTTCACCTGGACCGCTCTTCTGGCCAGCGACGGAGGGCAGCACCGCGAGCGGGTGGCGATCCACGAGGCGGGGCTGAAGGTCGGCGCTGACGTCCACCCCCAAGTCTCGTGCCGGAAGATGGTGTCCCAGGCGAACCTGAGCAACGGGTTCGCGCTCCGGTGTCCCGCGATGGTCGAGCTCGACCGCTCGACGTTCGAGGAGCGGATGGCGGCCTACGCCGACCCGGTCTGGCGCGAGCGCGTCCGGGCCGAGATCGCCATCAAGGCGTACGCCACCTGGGACCGGTGGTCGCTGGTGGAGTCGGTCAGCCGTCCCGAGCTGGTTGGTGCCACTGTTCTCGAGGCCGCCGGTCGGCTCGCGGTCGACCCGCTCGACTTCGTGCTGGACATCTCGCTCGAGGAGCAGCTGCGGACCAGGTTCCAGCTGGAGCTCTCCAACAGGGACGAGGGCGAGGTCCGGCGGCTCCTCCACCTCGAAGGGGCGGTCCTCGGGCTGTCCGACGCGGGAGCGCACCCCGACCAGCTCTGTGACGCGGTCATGCCGACCGATCTCCTCGGCGGCTGGGTGCGTGACCGGCAGGCCCTCTCCTTGGAGCACGCCGTCCGCAAGCTTTCCGGAGAGGTCGCTGACCTGCTGGCCATCCCAGGGCGCGGCTACCTCCGGCCGGGCTTCCACGCGGATGTCGTCGTGTTCGACCCGGCGACCATCGCGCCCGGCCCGGTCAGACGGGTTCGCGACTTCCCGGCCAACGGAGAGCGCATCCTCGCTGATGCGCCTGGCGGAATCGAGCACATCTTGGTGAACGGAACGGCCATCACACGCGATGGGAAGTCGCTCGTGGGCGAGCTCGCGGCCGGCCCGGGACAGATCCTGCGCTCCGGACGTCGCTGAGGAGCGAGCCGTGCGAGTCTTGGACTATAGCAATAGTTCTGCTATTTTTCGGAATCTGATACCTGCTCGTACTCCATTGGCGGCGTCGGGCAAGCACGTTGGCGCCGAGGGGAGGCAAGGTGAAGAAGGACGAACTGATCTTGGTGAGCGTGGATGACCACGTCATCGAGCCGCCGGACATGTTCGAGGGCCGCCTGCCGGCCAAGTACGCCGACCGGGCGCCGCGGCTCGTGCCGGACGACGGTGGCGGGGACAAGTGGGTGTTCGGTGAGGGTGAGGCCCGCAGCTCGGGACTGAACGCGGTGGCTGGCCGCCCGCCGGAGGAGTACGGCCTCGAGCCGCAGCGGTTGGAGGAAATGCGGCGCGGTTGTTATGACGTGCATGAGCGGGTGAAGGACATGAACGCCAACGGCGTGTTGGCGTCGCTGAACTTCCCGTCGATGGCCCGGTTCTGCGGGCAGTTCTTCGCCAGCCGCGTGAACCAGGATCCTGAGCTGACGCTGGCGGTGGTGAAGGCGTACAACGACTGGCACGTCGAGGGTTGGTGCGGCGAGTACCCCGACCGGTTCATCCCGTGCGCGATCCCGCCGATCTGGGACCCGCAGCTGATGGCGGAGGAGGTCCGGCGCACGGCGGCCATGGGCTCGCATGCGGTGAGCTTCTCGCTGAACCCGTACGCCCTTGGCTTGCCGTCGTTGCACAGCGATCACTGGGACCCATTCTGGGCGGCATGTGAGGACACCGAGACGGTTGTGTGCGTGCACATCGGCTCGGGCACCGTCGGCATCGTGACTTCGCCCGATGCCCCGATGAGCGTCGAGATCAGCTGCAACGCGAACAAGACCTTCCCGACGGCCGCGGATCTGGTGTGGTCGCCGATCTTCCAGAAGTTCCGCAACCTGAAGATCGCCCTGTCCGAGGGCGGCATCGGCTGGATCCCGTACTTCTTGGAGAAAGTCGACTACGTGTACAAGCGGCACCGGGCGTGGACGCGCCCGGAGCTGGGTGGCCGGCTGCCAAGCGAGATCTTCCTCGAGCACGTTGTGACCTGCTTCATCGTGGATGACTTCGGCATCGAAAACCTCCACCACATGAACGCGGACATGGTCACCTGGGAGTGCGACTACCCGCACTCCGACACCACGTGGCCGGAGTCACCAGAGGCGGTGGCCGACTCGGTGCGGAGGTTGAGTGACGAGGTGATCGACAAGATCACCCATGAGAACGCCATGCGGGTGTTCTCCTTCGACCCGTACTCGGTCCGGCCCCGGGAGAACTGCACGGTCGGGGCGCTCCGCAAGGAGGCCGAGGGGCATGACATCTCGGTCCAGTCCTATGGTTTGCGCGAGCACGTCGCGCAAACCATCGGGCAGTACCAGGAGCTCAGGGAGGCCGACAAGGGGGCCTGAGCTCCGCTCTTCGCCTCGGGACGAGGGCTCGACGCCGGTCGGCCGTGAGCGCGGCGTTGCTTCTCGGCATCGTGGAGGTGGGTCGTACGCCGGCCTGCTGTGCAGTTGCTCGGGGCGTGTCGTGGTAGCCCTCTGAGTCATGGGGAAGGTTTCGACGGCGAACAGGAGGAGTAGCAATGGTTCTGCTACTCCTCCTGTTGTTCTCGTCGGTCAGGGTCCTCCTGGTGCAGGGGGGCGCCCGGTCAATCGACCTGCGGCCTGATCACGCCGTCTCGTCCGGGCCGAGGAGCGACAAGCGAGGTGGGATGGATGAATCAAGGGCGACCGCTGCGCAGGATCGGGATCGACGTGGGCGGGACCTTCACCGACGGGGTGCTCGTGGAGGGGGCGCGATCCTGGTCGGTGAAGACACCATCGCGGCATGACGACATCGCAGAGGGGATCATCGAGGCCTGTCGCCTGCTCGCCGAGGAGTGCGGTGAGCCGCTGGAGCCGTTGCTGGCGTCGGTGTCGCACTTCGGCCTCGGCACCACGGCGATCACCAACGTGATCGCGTCGAGGGTGGGCCTCCGGGTCGGCCTGTTGACCACCAAGGGCTTCGAGGACATGTTCGCCCTTCCTCGGAGCCGCGACGTCGGGCCCGACGGTTGGCTGGTCCCGCCGACGCCACTCGTGGAGCGTGAGCGGATCGTGGGGCTCGAGGAGCGGGTCGACCGGGCTGGGACGGTGCTCCAGCCGCTCGACGTCAACGCGGCGGTGGCCGCCGCCCATCACCTGGTGGAGGAGCAGGGCGCCGAGGCGCTGGCCGTCTCGCTGCTGTGGTCGGTGGTGAAGCCGGCACACGAGGCGGCGGTGGTCGAGGCCGTCCGCCAGGAACTGCCCGCGGTCCCGATCACGAGCGGCGCCGAGTTGTCGCCCACGATCCGCGAGTACGAGCGCACCAACCTCGCCGTGCTCAACGCATACGTGGGCCGGGCCTTCGACGGCGTGGCCAGCCTGGGGGAGCGGATCCGCGCCCTTGGCCTCCAAGTGCCGGTGCTGCTCGTGCACTCCAACGGCGGGGCCATCTCCATCGACGAGGCCCGGGCCCGTCCCGTCTGGCTGGCGGAGTCGGGCCCGGCGGCCGGGGTGGCCGCGGCCGCCATCCTCGCCAACCAGCGCGACCTCGAGAACGTCCTGGCTTGTGACATGGGGGGCACGTCGTTCGACATCTCGGACATCTCTGGCGGTGTGCCGTACCGGGTGCGGCGGGGCTTCCTCATGGGTGTCTTCATGGCGCTGCCCCGGATCGATGTCGAGTCCATCGGGGCCGGTGGTGGTTCGATCGCGTGGGCCGACCGCCGGGGGCTCCTGCGCCTTGGGCCGAGGTCGGCGGGGTCGCAGCCGGGGCCGGCTTGCTACAGGCGCGGCGGCACGGAAGCCACGGTCACGGACGCGTTGGTGGTCCTCGGCTACATCGACCCGGAGCGGTTCCTCGGGGGCCGCATGCGCCTCGACGCCGATGCCGCGCTCGCCGCCTGCACCCGCCTGGGCGAGCTCCTCGGCATCGACGGCCACGAGGTGGCCTGGGGCATCCGGGGGTTGGCGCTGGCCGAGATGTCCAAGGCGGCCCGCGGCCGGCTCGCTGCGCGGGGCCTCGACCCGTCCACGTTCTCGCTCGTGAGCTACGGCGGCTGCGCCTCGCTGTTCACCGTCGAGATCGCGGCGTCGATCGGTGCTCGACGGGTGCTGGTCCCCCGTCAGGCGTCAGTGCTCTCCGCGCTGGGCGCGGCGGCTTCTGAGGTGCGACGCGAGCGGCAGGTACCCGTGCTGGTGGAGTTCCCTCTCCCAGAGGGCCTTCTGGCGAAAGTCGGCGATGAGCTGCGGGACCGGGTCGAGCAGGACCTGCTCGCGGATGGCGTACCGGCCGGGAGCTGGGACGTGGTGCTGGAAGCGGACATCCGATACGCCGGCCAGCGCTCGGACCTGACCGTCACCTGCGACGAAGGCGACGAGGTCTCGTTCGCGGCCCGCTTCGAGGAGGAGTACGCGCACCGCTACGGCCAGGGTTCCATAGTCCGCAGCGCGGTGGTGGAGCTGGTTGCCCTGCGGGCCGTCGGCTCGAGCCGTGTGCTCGGCGAGGGCCTCCTGCCGTCGCGCGTGACCGCGGGGACATCGGGTGCCGTCGGTGTGGCCGAGCGGTCCGTCCGGGTGGAGCGCACCGGGTCGCCGTCGCTGGTGACGTCCTATGACGACTCGCTCGCCCCGCTGCCGCCCGGCCGCACGTCGGGGCCGCTGCTTATCGACCGTCACGACACGACCGTGTGGATCCCTGAGGGTGCGACGGTCGAGTCGCTTCTCGACGGGACGCTGGAGATCGAGGTGCCATGACCATCACCGCAGATGCTCCCACCGACCTCGACCCGATCATGGTCGAGATCTTCCGCACCCGGCTCGAAGCCATCAGCGTGGAGGCGGGAGCGGCCATCGAGAACACGGCCATCAGCCCCATCGTCACCGAAACCAAGGATTACGCCGTCACCCTGCTGCACGGGGATGGCAGGTTCCTGGGCGGAGCGGCCGCCGTCCCGGGCCAGTTCGGCGTGGCGATGCACGCGGTGGAAGGCTCACTGGCCCGGCACCGTGGCTCGATCGTCGAGGGCGACGTGTTCATCGCCAATGACCCGCACACGGACGGCGGGTTCCACCCCCAGGACGTGGTGGTCCAGCGGCCCGTGTTCCTCGACGGCGAGCTCATCGCCTGGGTGGCCATCTCGGCCCACATGCTCGACATGGGCGGTATGGTGCCCGGCTCGTCGGCCACACAGGCCACCGAGTGCTACCAGGAGGCCCTGCGCTTCCCGTCGGTCCGGCTGTTCCGCGCCGGAGTGGAGTGCGAGGACATGTGGGAGGTGTTGCGCACCAACCTCCGGTCCTTCGACGTCATCGAGATGGACCTGCGCAGTCTCGTCATCGGCTCGCACGTCGCCGGGGAGAAGGTGCGCGACCTCGCCGTCGAGGTCGGCCTCGGATCGTTCCGAGCATGGTCAGGGCAGCTCGACACGATCACTGGCGCCGAGTTCCGCCGCCGCCTGGCGGTGCTCGAGCCGGGATCGTACCGGACGACGGCCTTCGCCGAGGTCGGTCAGGAGCTTCATCACTTCCCATGCACGTTGCACGTCGCTGCCGGCGAGCTCACATTCGACCTGACCGGAGCGCCTCCGCAGATCCCGCACTTCGTCAACTCGAAGCCCTACATCGTGAAGGCAACCCTTGTCCCGGGTCTGCTCGGGGTGATCGCTCCGGATCTTCCGCTGACCCAGTCCGTGTACGAGGCCATCGAGCTTCTCACCACGCCGGGCACGATCCTGGACTCCCGGTCACCTGCACCCATCGGTGCCGCCCACATGGACTGCACCATCGCCGTCAACTCGGCTGCCTTGCAGTGCATCCAGCTCGCTGTGGCTGCGTCGCCGGGCGCCGTGACGCCGCGCACCGCTCCTCCCTATGACGCTCAGGGCACCACCCGGTGGTCGTTCGTCAACGAGACCGGCAACCGCACACTGCTCACGCTGCTCGACGGCGTGGCCGGTGGCAGCCCCGCCGGGATCGACCGGGACGGGATGGACATGACCCGCGACCTCGCCGGCCGGCGCGGCGGCCTGCACATGGCCGACGTAGAGGTGACCGAGTCGGTCTACAGCGTGCTGTACCGGTCGCGGGGAGTCGGTCTCCGCCCCGCCGGCGAAGGCCGGTACCGCTCCGGTGCCGGCTGTCGCACCGTGCTGGAGCCGCACGGCGTCCCGCTGTGGGAAGGCAACATGACCGGCACCCGGGGCTGGTTCCCGTGCGCCGGGATGGCCGGCGGCCGGCCTGGGGCGCTCATGTCGTTCCGCGTCCTGCGGGCCGACGGCTCCGTCGAGCAGCTTGGGATGCATGACGCCGGCGTCGACCTGCGTGAAGGGGACCGCTTTGAGCTGTCGGCGGCCAGTGGTGGCGGGTACGGCGACCCGCTCGACCGCGAGGCCACTGCCGTGGCCGCCGACCACTCTGCAGGTCGGACCAGCGCAGCGGACGTACGCGAGCTCTTCGGCGTCGTGCTCACTTCCGACGGGAAGGCCGATGGCCTCGCCACCGAAGCGCACCGAGCGTTCCTACTGCGGCAGCGGCTCGAGCAGGCCAGCCCCGCCAGCTCCCCACCGCCGGCCACTCGACCTGATGGCGAGGAGTGGCCGCTGTTCCCCGGCATCGTCCAGCGCGGGAACTGTGCTGTATCGGTCCGGAGCGGAGCTGTCCTTGCGGTCGCTCCAGTGCATTGGACCGACGGGTGCCCAGTGCTGGAGGAGCCTTACGGAGGTTCTGGGGCTGTGCCGATCGTCCTGCGCTCATACCTGGACCCGGCCACTGGCCACTCCCTGCACACCGAGGTCGTGCCAGCGGGGTCAGGCCGGTCGTTCGCGACCTTGCCCACCCGCTGGGCATAGGTCGACGCAGACGATCGGCCAGTTCCCTGGCATCGTCCAGCGCGGCCACCGCATGCGCGATGCCTCACACTGCCGGGGCGATGGTGCCGGTGACCTCGCCGAACCCGATGCGGACACGGTCGGCGCCCGCCGCTGTGGCACGGATGGTCACGGTGTCGCCGTCCTCAAGGAAGGTGCGGGTGGAGCCGTCGGAGACCTTCACCGGGTCGCTGCCTGTGGGGCTCCAGAATCCAGATTTGGCCTGTGAGCTGGCCTTTTGCGGTTGCTGCGGTTTTCCCCGGTAGCTCCTATTAGGCGGCGTTGCGATATTCGTTGATCAGC
>NZ_UBIZ01000201.1:0-241 GCF_900465275.1 Parafrankia sp. Ea1.12
ACCTGGCCGAGGCCGGCGACCACATCGTCAGCTCCGCGAACCTCTACGGCGGCACCTACAACCTGTTCCACTACACGCTGCCCAAGTTCGGCGTCTCGGTGTCGTTCGTCGACAACCCGGACGACCTCGACGCCTGGCGCGCGGCGATCCGGCCGAACACCGCGGCGTTCTACGGCGAGACGATCGGCAACCCGCGCGGGAACGTCCTCGACATCGCCGGCGTCGCGGGGGTCGTGCTGCT
>NZ_UBIZ01000324.1:0-444 GCF_900465275.1 Parafrankia sp. Ea1.12
CCACCGTCCTGGCCGCTCAACGCCGCGAACGCACCCGCGTCCGCTCCGAACGCCAACAACGCTGGGGCCGACCACGATCACACGCCGCCTGAACCGAACCAGAGAACATTCGTGGCCAGCGCACTAGCGCTCTTCGTAGCTTGAATCTCGATCTTCATGACGAGCTCGGTGCCGTCTTGGCGGAGGTTGGTGATGATCTAGTCGGCGACGGTCTTGAAGTCAAGGGCGATCTTGTCGGAGGTCGGGGAGTCTCCTTTGCCGAAGTCTGATCCGACAGCGTGCGGGGGCGCAGACTGAGAGCGTGTCTTGTGTGGCGGCTGCGGGTACATATCTGATCATGGATGTGATGGAGAGCAGCCTCGCTCTGCGGCTGGTCCCGGACGATCTGTGGGAGCTGGTGGAACCGCTGCTGCCCCGGTTCGAGACCCGCCACCAGGGTGGTGG
>NZ_UBIZ01000521.1:0-15748 GCF_900465275.1 Parafrankia sp. Ea1.12
GCATGGGACGCGCGGAGGAGTACGCCCAACTCGCCCAGCAGATCGCCGAGAACGTCTCCTCAACGGCGAGACGATCCGCCTGGACGGCGCCCTCCGCTTCACACCCAAGGGCGCTTCCTGACCGCCGCCGCCCGCTAGCGCGCCCAGACGACCGGAACCGTGTCGGGGCCGGAGCTGCGGCCGAGCTCGGTGATGACGGCATCGTCCGCGAGGCGGTAGTCGGGGATCCGCTTGTGCCACTCCTCCAGCGCGATCGCCAGCTCGTGGCGCGCGAGGTGCGAGCCCAGGCAGCGGTGCGGGCCGGCGCCGAAGGCGATGTGGTTGTTCGGCTTGCGGTCGATGAGCACCTCCGCGGGGCTGGCGAAGGCGGAACCGTCGCGCGTCGCCGCCTTGATCGGCAGCTGCACCATCGATCCGGCCGCGATCGGGCAGCCGGCGACCTCGATGTCCCTGGTGACCTTGCGCGCCGGGATGGTGAACGCGTAGGCCCGCAGGATCTCCTCGATGGCCGACGGGATCAGCGCCGGGTCCGCCACGATCCGCGCCCGGTCCTCGGGGTGGGTCGCCAGGTGGTAGAGCGAATAGCCGAGCGCGGCCGCGACGGTGTCCAGACCCGCCATGAACATGAAGAAGCAGTAGGAGAGGACCTCGTCGTCGGTCACCGGCCGGCCGTCGACCTTGAAGGCGATCGCGTGGCTCACCAGGTCGTCCCCGGGCCTGCGCCGGCGATCGGCGATGACCGAGCCGAAGTACTCGTACACCGCCGCCATCGCCGTCGTCCGGTTGTGGGCGATCTCCTCCGGCGTCGAGCCGTTCGAGTGCAGGATGTTGGCTTCCCAGGCCATGAACCGGTCGAGGTCGCCGACCGGGAGCCCCATCAGCTCGAGGAAGATCGTCGTCGGGTAGTGGAACGAGAAGTCGGTGATCACGTCGCAGGACCCGCGGTCGGCGAACGACTCGATGAGCCCGACCGCCCGCGCCCGGATCCGGTCGTCGAGCCCGTCGATCGCCCGCGGCGAGAAGTACGGGCCGAGCTGCCGCCGCCACTGCCGGTGCTCGTTGCCGCCGAGCATGTGCGGGATCCAGCGGTAGCTGGGATCCGGCTCCATGACCGTGACCGCCTGGGTCGAGAAGGTGTCGGTGTCCTGGTAGGCGCTGAGGATGTCCTCGTACCGGGTGAGCACGTAGTAGCCGTTGGCGAAGGTGTTGCGCACCACCGGCGCCTCGTCGCGCAGCTGGTCGAAGAAGGCGGTCCACTCTCCGACCGGACGCTGTTCGTGGGGTGAGTAGGTCACGGCCGGGCACCGGCTCGGCGCCGGGTCGGTAACAGACATGCGGACTCCCTCCGTCGCTGGGTGATGGCGATCCGGTTGGTGGGCGGCCGGGCTGCGGCCGCCGAAGGACGCGGTCATCGCCGGGTCATTGCGCCGTGATGGCCCGCTCGGGGCAGGAGGCCGCGGCCTCGCGCGCCGTGTCCTCGCCCCCCGCCGGCACCTCGAACTCGGGGCGCAACGCGTAGCCGCTGTCGTCGATCTGGAACAGGTCCGGATCGGTCCCGTAGCAACGCGCATGGCCGGAGCACTTGTCCATATCGATAGTCACCCGCACCGAACCTCTCCTCTCCGCCTCACTGTGCACATTCGCGCAGGTCACCCGCTCGCGCGCGGCGCGCGTCGGCGCCCGTCATCAGGTGATCGCGCCGGCCAGCTTGAGCTCGATCAGCCGTTCGTCGCTGAGCCCGAAATCGCGCAGGACGTCGTCGGTGTGCTCGGCGAACAGCGGCCCGCGGCGCAACGCGACCGCCTGCTCGTCGAACTGCACGGGGCTGGTCACCAGCTCCCTGGGCACGCCCTCGGCGTCCTCGACCGTCGCGATCATGCCGTTGGCCCGCAGCGAAACGTCGTTGGCCACGCCCCAGGCGTCCTGGACGACAGCCCACTGGCCCTCGATGTGCGCGAGCCTGGCCAGCCAGTCCTCGAGGGTCCGCCCGCCGATGATCTCCGCGACGATCT
Organism: Parafrankia sp. Ea1.12; assembly: GCF_900465275.1. Taxonomy (NCBI): domain Bacteria; kingdom Bacillati; phylum Actinomycetota; class Actinomycetes; order Frankiales; family Frankiaceae; genus Parafrankia; species Parafrankia sp. Ea1.12. Next base: position 2,013 of record NZ_UBIZ01000521.1, read on the forward strand.
CGGCCGCCACGGGCGCCCGGTCCATCAGCTTCTCGACCGTGTCGAACCGCTCGTCGGAGACGAGCTCCGGCCGCCCCGCGACCTCGCAGAACTCCGCCCAGTAGCGACCGGGCTGCAGCATCGAGAACAGCAGCCACCGGTCGTCGGCGGTGCGGTAGGGGCCGACCAGCGGGTTGCGCGCCGAGCCGTGCCGCGGGGCGGGCGGCCGCGGCGGCGGACCGCCGGCCATCAGCGCCAGGTTGACGGTGAACTGCGTCGCCCAGGCCCCGACACCCAGCAGGGACACGTCAACGACCGAGGTCTCCCCCGTGGTGGCGCGGGCGAACAGGGCCGCCGCCACGCCGCCGGCGATGGTCATGCCGCCGATGTTGTCGCCGAACCCGCCCGCGGGCATCGGGGCCAGCCGGTCGGCGCCGGGCGGGGTGGCTCCCGCGCCGCCGCCCGCGCGGGCCCAGAAGGCGGTCATGTCGTAGCCACCCTTGCCCGCCTCGGGGCCGCGGGTGCCGAAGCCGGAGCCACGCACGTAGATGATCTCCGGGTTGACCTTGCGGACGTCGTCGAGCTCGATCCGCAGCTTGGCGCGCGCGTCGGGCAGGAAGTTGGTCAGGAAGACGTCGCTCTGCCTGACCAGCTCGTCGAGGAGCTCGCGGGCCTGCGGGTTCTCCAGCGCCAGCCCGACGCTGCGCTTGCCCCGGTTCGGGCCTTCGACGATCGGCGAGAAGCTGCTGCCCTTCGCGATCGCGTCGACGCCCAGGACGTTCGTGAGCCCGCGCTGGCCGTCGCCGCGCACGGCGTGCTCGACCTTGATGACGTCGGCGCCCCAGTCCGCCAGGATCGCACCCGCCGCCGGGACGAAGGTGAACTGGGCCACCTCGAGCACTCGGATGCCCTGCATCGGTAACTGCATGGTTCTCTGGATCTCCTCGGTTCCGGCTGTGCTCCCGCGAAGCGGGCGGTCGATCGGTCCGGTCTGTCGGTCGCTCGGCGATGGAGCTCGACGGCGGGTCAGGCCCGTCTCAGCAGCAGCGCACTGCCCGGCGCGCCACCGCCCGTGCTGACCAGGGCCACTTCGGCGTCCGCGACCTGCCGCCCGCGCGCCTCGCCGCGCAGCTGGAGCATCGCCTCGCGGACGAAGCCGAAGCCGTGCAGCCGCCCGGCGGAGAGCTGGCCGCCGTGCGGGTTCAGCGGCAGCCGGCCGTCCAGGGCGATCCCCCGGCCCTCGTCGATGAACGCGCGCGCACCGCCGGGCTCGCAGAAGCCGAGCCCCTCGATCCAGGACAGCGCGTTGAACGTGAAGCCGTCGTAGAGCAGCGCGACGTCGACGTCGTCGGGACGCAGTGACGACCGGGTCCACAGGTGGCGCGCGGGTCCCCGGGTCTGCGGCTCGTGGGTGAGGGTGTCCTGGTCCCAGCTGATCCGCTCGAGGATCTGGGTGCCGACCGCGTCGACCAGCACCGCGGGCCGCGGGCGGTCGGGGGCGGTCTCGACGGCCGAGACGACGACGGCCACGGCACCGTCCACCGGGACGTCGCAGTCGTAGAGGCCGAACGGAGTCGAGACCAGCCGCGCGGCGAGGTAGTCCTCGATCGTGAACGGGTCGCGGTACACGGCTTCGGGGTTGCGGCTCGCATTGTCGCGCGCGGTGACCGCGATCCAGCCGAGCGTCGACCGGTCGCCGCCGTAGCGGTGGAAGTAGTGCGAGGCCTGGAGCGCTATCCAGTTCGCGGCCGACATGGCACCGTACGGCGCCCGCTCCTCGAACATGCCGGTGGCCCGGCCGGCCGGCGCGTCCCACCTGCCGGCGCGGACGAGCGCGGCGTGGGAGGACTCCCACACCGTCCGGAAGCACAGCACGTGGCGACACAGCCCCGCGGCCACCGCCAGCATCCCCGCGATGATCGCCCCGGCCTGACCCGGGGTGTCCCCCGCGCCGTTGATCCAGGTCGGGTGCAGCTGCAACGCCTCGGCGAGCGGTGCTATCCCGCCCTCGGACATGCCCGGCCCACCGACCCGGCCCGGGTAGGTGGACAGCCCGTCGATCTCGTCGAGCGTGAGCCCCGCGTCCTCGACCGCCGCCAGGCACGCCTGGACGGTGAGCTCGAGCGGATCGACCATCAGCCGGCGGCCCACCCGCGACTGGCCGACGCCGGTGAGGGCCACCTTCTCCTCGAACCTCGCCGGCGACACCGGCCTCGCGGGCGCCGTCAGCTCGCGCGGCTCGGGCACCGCGAGCATCTCGCCCGCACGGTCGGGATCCGGTTCGAACAGCGGGAGGTAGACGTCGTCGGCCTGCTCGAACAGCACCCGCACCGCCAGGCCGACGCGCACGTCGCCGGGCTCGCAGTTGACGATGTTGGTGGTCAGCCGGACGCCGTCGTCCTCCGCGAGCGCCACCACCGCCACCACGTACGGCGGCGGGAAATCGGGTAACCACTGCTGGTGGTTGACGGTGAACCCGGCGACCACCCCACGACCGGAGACCGCCGCCATCGTCACCGCGCCGCCGCGGCAGACGCGGCAGCGCGGCAGCGGCGGATGGGTGTAGGCCCCGCAGTCCCCGCACCGGAGGATGCGCAGCACACCGTCCGCACCTGACGTCCAGAACTCGCCGCTGGCGAGCGTCGGCTGTGGCCGCGGCCGCGTGACGGGAGCCGCGCCGGTGGAAGCCGCGCCGGTAGGAGATGCGCCGGTGGGAGGCGCACCCACGGAAGCCGGGCCCGCGGCAGGGGCTCCGGCCCGCTCAGGAACGCGGGAAGTCGAAGACGTCACGGGCGTTGAGCTCAACGATCTTGTGGGCCTCGTCGTCGGGCACGTCGAGGAGTGACTCGGCGATCACCTTGCGGCTGTTCGGCCACATGGAGTCCGAGTGGGGGTAGTCGATCTCGACGCAGATCCGGTCGACACCGATCGCGTGCCGGTTGGTCAGCCCGAACCGATCGTCGATGTAGCAGCCCCAGAAGTGCTTCCGGAGCAGCTCGCTGGGGCGGGTGTCGAAGTCGATGGGCTGGTAGTAGCGGTGGCGGCCCCAGACCCAGTCGGTCCGCTCGGCGATGTAGGGGAGCCAGCCGATACCGCCCTCGGACAGCATGAACTTCAGGCCCGGGTGCTTCTGCAGCTGCCCGGAGAACAGCAGGTCCACGGTCGACCACATCAGGTTGGTCGCGTAGAGGGCGAACGACGTCGCAGGGGGTGCCTGGCCGGGCGCGGGCGGGTTGGGCGAGAGCGCGGCGGCCGAGAAGTTGAAGCCGGGCACGAAGCTGCCCGAGCCGAAATGCAGGCTCACCGGGATCCCGGTCTCCTCGAGGACGTCCCACAGCGGACCCCAGTGGTCGTCGTGGAACGACGGCAGCCCGAGCGGGACCGGGCTGTCGGGAAACGAGACGGTACGGGCACCCTTGGCCGCGACCCGGCGCAGTTCGGCCACCGCCTGGTCGAGGTCCCACAGCGGGAGCAGGGCGAGCGGCACGAACCGGTCGGGCGCCGACGCCGCCCACTCGTCGATGCTGAAGTCGTTCCAGGCCCGCACGCAGGCCAGCCCCAGTTCGGGATCCTTGGCCCGCATGAACACCCGGCCACCGAAGCCGGGGAACGACGGGAAGCAGCAGGCGGCCTGGATCCCGTCGAGGTCCATGTCCTTGACCCGCTCGACCGGGTCGTAGCAGCCCGGGATCATGTCGTCGAAGCGCAGCGGCTCCATCCCGAACTCCTCGGGCGTCTTGCCGGCGACCGCGTTCAGCCCGATGTACGGGAAGACCTGGTCCTCCATGTGCCACACGTGCCGGCGCTGCTCGTCCTCGACGATGCGCGGGCCCGCGTCCAGGAACTTCCGCGGGAGCCGATCGGCGAAGACCCGCGGGTGTTCGATGAGGTGATCGTCGACCGAAATGATCTGCATGTAGTCCTGGAGTGGCATCCAGCGTCCCTTCAGGTCCCCTCGATTGTGCTGTCGATCATATAACCTATTGTACTACATCGCACGATAGCGCCACTGGTACAGCCCGCGTTCCACCCGAGGAGCGATGCATGGAGAAAGAGCCGACCAGACCCTGGACGACGACCACGACCTGCTGAACTTCGGCGAGACGGGCGGCCGGCTGCGGGCGGAGATCGCAGCCGTCGAGGCCGCGCTGGCCGCGGCAGAGGATGCGGATGCGGGTGAGCGGCGTGCCGCCGCCGAGGCCCGCCTGACGGCCCTGCGCGCCGCGCTGGCGCGCAACAACCGGAACGCGGCGGCGAGGCCCGGCGAGACCGACTTCCTCGCCTACGTCCCCCCCGGCCGGGCCGACCCGCCTTCCGACGGGACGGCCGCACCTCCCGAGGAGTGACGCGTCGGGCGGGCCGTCAGAAGGCGGGCACCTGCGGCCGCAGCTTGACGTAGCCTCCCGCGTCGACGCGGAGCTGGGTGCCGGTGATGAAGCGGGACTCGTCGGAGAGCAGGAAGAGGACCGCGTCGGCGATGTCCTCGGGCTCGACGTACGGGTCGCCTGTCGCGGTCATGGCCGGGAACGACGGCAGCACGTCCTCGAGGGTGGGCTCGGCCAGGTCCGGGCGGAACGCTCGGTACATGACGTCGTTGTTCAGCATGTCGGTGTTGACGTTGGTCGGGTGGACGGCGTTCACCCGGATGCTCTGACCAGCCAGGACGACGGCGAGGTCGTGGACCAGCGACGCCACCGCCCGCTTGGCCCAGGCGTAGCCCAGGCCGCCGGACCCCTTGGCCGCGTTGTCCAATGTGCCGGGGATCAACGCGGCCAGGCTTCCCGTCGCGACGATCGAGGCCCCGGGCTGCAGGTGGGGCAGGGCGACGTCGACGGCGTTGAAGACGCCTCCGAAGTCGACGCTGACCGCGTCGACGAAGGCCTGCGGCGCCGTCGTACCGAGCGGGCAGATGCCGGCCTGGGCCACCACGCCGTCCAACCGGCCGAACTGGGCGATGCCCTCGGCGACGGCGGCGGCCAGCGCGGCCCGGTCGCGGACGTCGGCGATCTGCGCGACGACGCGGCCGCCGCGCTCCTTGACCAGGCGGGCCGTCTCGTCCAGGTCGTTTTGGGTCGCCATCGGGTAGGGCGTGGAGGCGATGTCGGCGCACAGGTCGACAGCCACGACGTCGCCTCCCTCCGCCGCGACCCGGACGGCGTGCGCCCGACCCTGGCCACGCGCCGCACCGGTGATGAAGACGACCTTGCCGTCCATGCGTCCCACGGATGTGCTCCTGTCCCTTGTGCCCGAGGACGCCGCGCCCCTCGCTGACCTCGGCCCGACCCCACGCGAGCTGCTTGCCTTCGCCTGTGACTGCCGCCATACTAAAATAGTTCAATCAATTATTCTAGTGTTCTAAGAGGGTGGTATCCGATGTCGGCGCTGACCTACCAGCTGTACATCGACGGCGCATGGCGGGACAGCGACGGCGACGGCGTCCTCGAGGTCCTCAATCCGGCGACCGAAGAGGTCATCGGCGCCGTCCCCGACGGAACCGTCAGCGACGTCGACCGGGCCGTCGCCGCCGCCCGGCGGGCCTTCGACGAGGGCCCGTGGCCGACGCTCAGCGCCAACGAGCGCGCCACCGTGCTGCTGCGCATGGCCGACGTGATGGAGCGGCGCGTCGACGAGCTCAAGGAACTCAGCGTCCGAGAGGCCGGCTCGACGCGTGCCCTGGCCGACACGCTGCAGGTCAGCGTCCCACTTCACCACTTCAGAGATATGGCCGAGCGGGTGCTGCGGCAGTTCCCGTTCGAGCGGGCGATGCTGCCGACGGTCGGGCCGACGCTCGCCCAGGGGGTCGTGCGCCGCGAGCCCTACGGCGTCGCCGCACTCATCTCGGCCTACAACTTCCCGCTCTTCCTCAACATCCTCAAGCTGGCCCCGGCACTGGCCGCGGGGTGCACGGTCGTCCTCAAGCCGGCGCCGACCACCCCGCTCGAGGCGTTCGTCCTGGGCGAGATGGCCGACGAGGCCGGCCTGCCGCCCGGCGTGCTCAACATCGTGAGCGGCGGCATAGCGGCCGGCGAGGCGCTGACCACCCATCCCGGGGTCGACATCGTCAGCTTCACCGGCTCCGACACCGTGGGCCGGCTGGTCTACGCCCAGGCGGCGCCGTCACTGAAGAAGGTCGTACTCGAGCTCGGCGGCAAGTCCGCCAACATCATCACCGCCGACGTCGACCTCGACCTCGTCGTCCCGACGATCGTCAACGGCATGACCACCCACGCCGGCCAGGGCTGCAGCCTGCTGACCCGGACGCTGGTGCACCGCTCACGTCTCGACGAGCTCGTCGGCCTGGTCAAGCAGAGCCTTGATCACATCACGGTCGGCGACCCGGCCGACCCCGCCACGACCATGGGACCGCTGATCAGCGCGGCCCAGCGGGCGAAGGTCGAGAGCCTCATCTCCGCCGGCCGCGCCGAGGGCGCCCAGGTCGCCTACGGCGGGGGCCGGCCCGCCCATCTCGACAAGGGGTTCTTCGTCGAGCCGACGCTGTTCGTCGATGTCGACAACTCGATGACGGTCGCCCGCAAGGAGTTCTTCGGCCCGGTCGGCGTCGTCATCGCCTTCGACGACGACGACGAGGCGGTCCGGCTCGCCAACGACAGCGAGTTCGGGCTCGGCGGCGGGGTCTGGGCGCAGTCCCCGGTACGCGCCTACGAGATCGCCAAGCGGCTGCGCACCGGAATGATCTACATCAACGGCGGCGGTGCGGGCTCCAGCCCGCACACCGCGTTCGGCGGCTACAAGCAGAGCGGGCTCGGCCTCGAGCGCGGCGAGTTCGGCCTCGAGGAGTTCCTGCTGTCCAAGAGCATCATCTGGAGCGCCCGCTGAGCGGGCCGGAGACGCGGGCGAAATCATGAACCTGATCGGCACCAGTCGAAAATCATTAGCGGTGATCACCGGCACCTACGGCGGAACGGGCCGCGCCGTGGCTCGGCGGCTCGGCGTGCGCTACCGGCTCGTCCTCTCCGGCCGCAACGAGGTCGCGCTGGCCGCGCTGCACGACAGCCTCACCGAAGAGGGCTACGACATCGCCCTCTCCGTCGCCACCGACGTGGCGAGCCCGGAGAGCGTCCAGCGGCTCGCCACAGCGGTGGGCGAGGCCGGCGCCCTGGGCACGCTGGTCCACACGGCTGGCCTCTCCCCCGCCCTCGCCGGCCCGCGGACGATCGTCGAGGTCAATCTCCGGGGGACGGCACACCTGCTCGACGCGTTCCTGCCGCTGGCCGTCCCCGGCAGCTCGGCGGTCTGCATCGGGTCGGTGGCGGCCCACACCTTCAGCTCATCGGCCGAGGTCGACGCCGTGCTCGACGACCCGCACGCCGGTGGCCTCGCCGTCGAGCTGGAGCGGCTCCTGCTCGCCGCCGACCCGAACCCGACCCCCTACTTCTTCGCCGTGCGCGCCTACGGAGCGTCGAAGCGCGGGGTCCTACGGCTGGTCGAACGGTCCGCCGGTGCCTGGGCCGAGCGCGGTGCCCGCATCCTGTCGGTCTCGCCAGGCACCGTGCTGACCCCGATGGGTCGCCAGGAGATGGCGGCGAACCCGCTGGCCGCCGCGGCCGCGGAGGTGACCCCGCTGCGGCGGCTGGGCATGCCCGCCGACATCGCGGCCGCGATCGACTTCCTCGTCTCCGACAGCGCCAGCTACATCACCGGGTGCGACCTGCGCGTCGACGGCGGCATCGTCGCCGCCAGGCGTCATCCGGCCGCCGCCCCCCGTCCCGCCAGCCAGCCGACTCCTGTGAGCGAGCCTCATGTCACCCTCGATCCAGCCTGAGAACTTCTTCCAGCTCGGCTACGTCACCCGCGACCTGGAGGGCGCGATCGCGCGGTTCCGGGACGACCACCAGGTAGCCGAGTTCCGCCGTATCGACACCACGGAGCCGGGTGGACCGCCCGGCTCGCAGATCGCCCTCGCCTACAGCCGCGGGGTGATGGTGGAGATCATCGAACCGGTACCCGGCCGTGAGGGCATCTACCTCGACGCGCTGCGGCCCGACGGCGGCGTCAGCCTGCACCACCTGGGCTATCTCGTCGACGACGTGGCCTCGCTCGACGAGCTGGCCGAGCGGTTCCAGGCGGCGGGCATCGAGATCCCGATGCGTTTCTCGCAGCGGCTGGGACTGTCGGCGATCTACGCCGACACCCGCCCGGGGATCGGGCACTTCAGCGAGTTCGTGTTCCGCCACGATGAAGGCAGGGAACTGTTCGCACAGCTCCCCCGCCACTGAGGGTAGCTGTGCGTCTCGCCGCGACATCGACCCTCCGCCCTAGACCACCCACGAATCGTCGACGACCTGCGGACCGGCCACCGACGTCAGTCGCTACGGAATCGACGTCGAGACCGCCCGCGGGCTCATCCAGGATCTGACGAAGATCGTCGATTCGCTCCAGCGCGGCGCCTGACCGCCACCGTTCACCGCCGTGCCGGCGACCGGGCCGAGCGAGCTCGGAACGGTTGCCCAGGCCACCGCCAGGGGCGAACACCTCACCCGAGCGTGCCGGCTCGGCGTATGTCCCGGGCCGCCGCGTCGGACTCTGCGCCAAAAACTGCACTCAGTACCACTCTGGACATCGCCAAGCAGTTATGGTGCGGGGTACAGTGCAAAAGTGATGGCTGAGGCGTCTGGAGAGCTGGGGCTCCGCGAACGCACCCGGCGGGCCGTACGGGCCGAGCTGGTGTCCGTCGCGATGGACCTGTTCGCCCGCAAGGGTTACGACGCGACGACGATCGATGAGATCGCGGCCGCCGCCGGAATGTCCCGCAGCACCTTCTTCCGCTACTTCACTTCGAAGGAAGACGTCGTACTCGGCCACCTGAGCACCCTCGGCCGACTACTCGTCGACGCCCTGGCGAAACGGCCCGCGGATGAGGATGCCTGGACGGCGCTGCGCCGGGCCTTCGACGTTCTCCTCGCCTACCACGCAGGCGATCCACAGGGCACCCTCGGCCTGCGACTCATGATCGACGGCAGTCCCGAGCTGCGGGCCCGCAACCTGGAAAAGCAGTGCCGGTGGCACGACCCTCTCATCCCCCACATCGCCGACCGTCTTGGCCCCACTTCCACCGAGGCCGGTATCGACGCACGCCCCGAGGCGATCATCGGTGCCGCGCTGGCATGCCTGGAGGCAGCGAACAGGGCCTGGAGGGCAACCGACGGCCAGGCGCCCCTCGACAAGGTCCTCGACGACGTCATGCGCACCGTCCGCCCCGGAGCCTTCTGACTCAGCGCAGGTCGTCACGTACCGGTGGGAACGGCATATCCGGCCTCGATCATACGAAGGCGGTCATCGTGGAACCATCCGTGCTGCTGGAGCAGCGGGGCGCGGTGTCGATCGTGACGCTGAACCGGCCCGGCCGCCGCAACGGCGTGACCGTTCAGATGTGCGAAGAGCTCTATGAAGCGCTATCCCCCGTGCCCGCCAGTGATGCACGCGTCGTTGTGCTGCGTGGCGCGGGCAACGACTTCTCGGTCGGCGCTGATCTCACCGGCGGTCACTCGTCGGAACCGGCGACGCTGGAACGGCTCGGCGCCGTGTACCACGCGTCGACGTTGCTGCACACGATGCCGCAGCTGACGATCGCCGCGATCGACGGTGGCTGCGCGGGCGCGGCGATGGGATGGGCGTGCGCGTGCGACTTCCGGTTCGCGTCCGAACGCGCCAGGTTCGCGACCGGTTTCCTGAAAGTCGGCGTGTCCGGGGACATGGGTCTCGTCTGGTCGCTTGCGCGGCTCGTCGGCGCGGCCCGTGCTCGCGAGCTGCTGTTCTTTCCGGAGAAGGTGACGGCGCAGGACGCGCTCGCCTTCGGCCTCGTCACCCGGCTGTTCCCGGCCGACACGCTGCACGACGAGGTGCTCGCGCTGGCCGACGAGCTCGCGGGCCACCATCCGTTCCCGCTGCGGATGATGAAGGCCAACGTGCTGTCTGCCGAGCGGATGGACATGGCGGAGTACATCGAGGTCGAGTCGGCGCGCCACCTGCACGTCACGGCGAGCCCGTCGTTGCTGCCGGCACGATCATCTCAGTCGGGAACCGGAACCCGACGAACTCCGACTCAGGCGACGGCGGACGGGCCGCGACGCGACTCGTGATCCGATCCTGACTGGCCCGGCCCCAGATGACGACACCTCGCTCACCGGGAGCGCGGACGTGGCCATTGAGTCGAACCCGGCACCCCGCACCGCCACGGTACCCAGAACCACAACTGGTTCTTGATGTCCAGGGTGGTACTGAGTGCCGTTCTAGGCGTAGGGTCCTGGTGCCAACGCGAGGTCACGGCGGAGGCAGCCCGGGTGTCCCACGCCTCGTGCCGCCGAGAACACCGGCAGGTTTCGGCTCCGGAGCAAGGGAGCACAGGCATGGGTCGTGCGATTGTTTTCAACGGTGACCGGACCTGGGAGGAGCGCGACCTGCCGGTGCCCGATCCTCAGCCGGGCGGCGCGGTGCTGCGGGTGGAGGCGACGGGCTTGTGCCACGGCGACGTCGACCAGTTCCACGGCATCGGTCGCACCCCGAGAGGCGGGGCGTTCCCCGTGGTTCCAGGCCATGAGGTCGTCGGACGGATCGAGAAGATCGACGCGCGGGCAGCCGAGGAATGGGGCGTCACGGAAGGAGACCGGGTCGCCGTCCGCACGATCGTCATCACCCCCGAAGGCGGCACCCGCGCCTACGGGATCGACTTCTCGGTGAAGGAGGGCTCCGGTCTCTACGGCGGTTACGCCGACTACATGGAGATCCTGCCGGGATCCGCGGTCTACCGCCTCCGGGAGGACCTCCCCGCGGCGGAGCTCACGATCTTCGAGGCGTTGTCCTGCGCGGTCACGTGGGTCCGCCCGGTCAAGGACGGTCACACCGTCGTCATCGAGGGACCCGGCCACATGGGCCTGGCCACCGTCGTCGCGGCCCGCGCCGCGGGCGCTGGCACGATCGTGGTCACCGGCCTCTCGCAGGACCGGTCCCGGCTCGACTGCGCCCTGCAGGTGGGCGCTGACCACGTGATCGACGTCCAGACGGAGAACGCCGCGCAACGCCTCGCCGACATCACCGACGGTCGCATGGCTGACGTCGTGATCGACGCGGCGTCCGGGAGCTCGGTGACGGTCAACACCGCGATGGAGCTTGTCGGCAGGGGCGGCCACATCGTCATCGCCGGGCTGAAGGACGAGCCGGTGAACGGCCTGGACAGCAACTCGATCCTGTTCCGGGGGATCACCATCGGTCCCGGGGCCGGACTCGACGCGGCCCGCGCGGTCGCGCTCATCAACGACGGCCAGGTGCCGACCGCTGCGCTGGCCGGCGAGACCTTCCCGCTCGATCGCTTCGAGGACGCCTTCGCGCTGCTGGACCGCCGTGTCCCCGGCCGTGACGCGGTGCGGGTGTCGCTGCACGTCTCGTGAACAGTTCGCCAGTGAAAGCCGGCAGTGAGAGGAAGTCCCTGATGGACCTGCAGACGTTATCCGACAAGATCGAGATCAACGAGGTTCTTACCCGGTATGCCCGAAGCTGCGACTCGAGGGACTGGGATCTTTTCCGGACGCTGTTCACCCCTGACGCGTTCCTCGACTACAGCTCGGTGACGTCGGCGGTCGGCTCGCGTGACGAGGTCGCCGCCTGGCTCGAGGAGGGGCTGGGCAGGACGCCGTGGACGCAGCACTTCATCAGCAACGTGGAGATCGACCTCGACGGCGACAGGGCGAAGGTTCGGGCGATGTTTTACAACCCGATGCTGCTGCCGGGGATGACCGAGCTGAGCTACTGCGGCGGCTACTACCACCACGACATGGTGCGGACGCCGCAGGGATGGAAAAGCGAGCGGCTCGTCGAGGAGAACCTGTGGTTCGTGAACCATCCAGGGGCACCCACACCCTGACGCCAGCCTCCGTCTAGCACACAAAAACACCCTCCTTCGCCGAAGTGGACCATCGCTGCCTCCCCTCCCGGGCTCTCGACAACACCAGCCGCCGTCCTTCGGCCGCCGGGCAACGGTCGTCGATCGGCGTGCTCGCGGCCGTAGCCATGCTCGCGGCCGCCGGCACGGTGCTCATGGTCGTCCTGCGCGGGAAGCGGGGGTGAGCAGAGGCAAAAAGATCGTCTACAAGCCGGTCGGCATGGTCGGCGGTCTGCTGGCCGGAGCCGCCTCGGGATTCCTCGTGCGGAAGAGCTGGGCGGCGATCTCCGGTGAGGAGGAGACTCCGACGCGCTGCGCCTCGATCACGGCTTCGCAGAGGTGGTCCTCGCCGCGGCCCTGCAGGGCGCGGTCTTTGCCGCCACGAGTGCCGCGATCAACCGGCTCGGCGCGCTCGGATTCCGGCGCGCGACCGGCGTATGGCCCAGCGACTGAACCTCAAAGATCTGAGCCCCCAGCCGCCGTCGACGCCAGCCCAACATTCATGATCGCTCGGAGCGGCCACCGGACTACCCGGCAGATCATCGTGCCCGCGCCGACGGGCAGCCTGGTCCGGGCGCAATGGTGAGCATTTGGTCGCCAGTGCGGCCACAGGCGACAGAGCCCTCATGAGCGGAGGCAGGATATCGCCGCGGCCGACACAGCCGGATCGGACAGGGCCGGCAGGTTCACGCCCAGACGGTAGAGCGCGGTGCGTACGGCGACGTCCGGGTCCGGATACAGCGCGCCACGCAGGGCCTGCGCCAGCCAGCCGAACAGGTTGCCCCGATGGCGTTCGGCCTCGGTCATACCGGGCGCCGACGAGTCATTGAGCGACCAGCTCACCGTCGACGACCGTCGTAGCCAGGCGCGTACCTCCCTGCCCAGCGGCGAGGTCACCGGAATCTGGCGGAAACGGCCGGCCTCGGCATCAGCCAATGCCCTGGCGAGACCCGGCGTGCCCGCGACGCCAAGGTGATCGGCGATGCGCCGTACCTCCGCGACCGCCGCGGCACGTTTGGCGGCAGGGGAGGCGCCGGCGACGGCTTCGACAAGGGCGACCTCGTGGGGCTGGCAGGACGTCGGATCCGTCGGCAGGGCGCTGCCCTCCGGCGCGGCGCTGGTGAACCAGGGCTCGAACTGGGCAGACAGCATCGGGCCCGTCACGGCGTCCAACGTCGGCAGGACGCCCGTGACGATGCCGGCCAGCACCACAGCTCGCGCGACCGGGTCCATCGCGGCGTCGACATTGATGTCCGGAGCCTCCGGATCGACCGGGGCAAGACCGGCTTCGGCAAGGTGGGCGCGGAACCGTCCGGGCTCGGCCCCCGACACACAGTCCATCCGCCCGGGGTCGAACGCGATCAGTTCCGTCCCGTCGACGGCGTACGCGAAGCGCGGGTAAGCGTAGTCGTGACGGAGTACTGCCACCGCTTCAGTACCTCGGGAGATGGCGGCCAGCAGCGTCCCAGCGGCCGCGAACCCGTTCGGTTCGAGGACCACCGTCCACCCCTGCAGCTCGACAGCGCCAGCCAGCTGCGGATAGCCGGCCAGGTACGAGGTCTGTCGCTCGAACATCTCGCTGGGACGAAGCTCGGTGAACGTGTCCGGATAGCCGCCCATCCGCCGCAGCGCGCCGGCGGCATCGACCCCGCGGACGAACGTGAGACAGAAGATCTCGCCGAGGGCGTCGCAGAGCCACTCGGCGTGTAGCCGTCTCCTGACCATCCTCGAACACTAGTCGCGGTAGGGACCGTCCTTACGGACGGCCCCCCGCACAGATCCCAGCGAGCGGAACTACCGCACTGGGCTCCCGCCTCGGGTGCTGGCGTCGAGCCGAACGGTAGGCAGGGGATGTCGGACC
>NZ_UBIZ01000355.1:0-409 GCF_900465275.1 Parafrankia sp. Ea1.12
CGTCCAGGTGCAGCGGGTGGTGGTTCATCGTGAGCAGGCAGAACAGATGGTCGTCGTACTCGGTGACCGTCTTTCCAGGCCAGTGCCTGTAGACCGCGCCGACCTCGAACTCCTCGTAGTACCGGCCGAACTGCATGACGACCCCTGTTCCTTCCCGCGAGCGCCCCTGGCGGGCGGATCCGTCCACGTACACCACCCGCACGCGCGCGGGGCCCCACCTGGCGGCCGGCCGTCCCGGCCGGGCCGCCGACTCAGCCGCAGCCTCAGCCTCGCAGCTTGTACTCCTTGAGCAGGGCGCGGCTGATGATGCGCTTCTGCACCTCGGACGTCCCCTCGCCGATGAGCATGAACGGGGCCTCCCGGTAGAGGCGCTCGATCTCGTACTCCTTGGAGTACCCGTAGCCACCGT
>NZ_UBIZ01000081.1:0-11691 GCF_900465275.1 Parafrankia sp. Ea1.12
CGGACAGCGATCTGTAGGGCCTGCCCGCCCACGCGGGCCGCTTGAGCCCGGTGCCGCGACGAGTGGCACGCCGGGTTCTGAAGGGGCGGGGGCGCAGCAACGCGCCCCCGCTACCTGACGACTGCGCGGTGACGCTGCGGCGTCTGTACTGCTTCTTCGTCATAGAGGTCGGCTCCCGCACCCTCCACATCCTCGGGGTCGCCGCTCACCCGGACGGACCGTGGACCACCCAGCAGATCCGCAACCTCCTCATGGACCTCGGCGACCGGATGGCCGACTTCCAGTTTCTGGTTCGTGACCGCGCCGGCCAGTTCACCGCCTCCTTCGACGCGGTCCTCGCCGACGCCGGCATCACCACCGTCAAGATCCCACCCCGAACGCCCCGGGCGAACGCCTACACCGAACGGTTCGTCCGCACAGTCCGGACCGAAGTCACCGACCGGATGCTGATCTTCGACGAACGGCATCTGCGCACCGTTCTGGCCGAGTACGCCGCCCTCTACAACGGACGGCGACCCCACCGCAGCCGCGCCCTTCAACCGCCCCGGCCCGACCATCCCGTCGCCGACCTGACGAAGGAGCGTCAAGCGCCAACCCGTCCTCGGCGGCCTGATCAACGAATACGAACGAGCCGCCTAAAACCCCAGGTCACCACCGGTGACCGAGTTCGGGCACCCCACAGGCTCTGACTGTGAGCTCTCGTGAACAGAGCCACGACGGCCTGTCTCGACCAGCCTGCTATCCGCACGAACACCAGGTCCGGTCGGTCGCCCCTGTCAGGCCTTGCGTCCCATCCCCGCACCGATGATCTTAGCGGCGAGGGTGAGCGGGTTCGGCACGTCGTCGCCGGGGTCGGGCCGCCACAACGGGTTGTACACGACACCCGGCTCCAGCAGCTCCAAGCCGTCGAAATACGTCCTGATCTCCTCGAAGGAGCGGAAGCGGCCCGTGCCGAGGTCTCCGAGCATGACCTTCTCGATCTCCGCGGTCTCGGCCCCGCCGTCGACGAAGTGGGTGAGGAAGACGTAGCTGCCCGGGGGCAGGACGTCGACGTACCGCCGGACCAGGCCACCCGGGTCCTCGTCATCGTTGAGGTGGTGGATGATCGCCACCAGCAGAAGCCCGACCGGCTGGTCGAAATCGATCAGGGCCAGAAGATCCGGATCGGCGAGCACGGAATCCGGCTCCCGCATGTCGGCAGTGATGACCGTGGTCCGGTCGTTCTCCGCCAGCAGCGCCCGACCGTGCGCCAGGACGATCGGATCGTTGTCGACGTAGACCACCGTGGACTCCGGGGCGATCGCCTGCGCCACCTGATGGGTGTTCTGCACCGTCGGCAGCCCGGCCCCGAGGTCGACGAACTGTCGGATACCCGCGTTCGTCATGTGGCGCACGCCTCGGCCGAGCACCGCCCGGTTGTAGAGCGGCACCTGCGCCCCGTTCGGGGTGAGCGCCATCAGCGTGTCGGCGATGGCCCGGTCCGCGGGGAAGTTGTCCTTGCCTCCGAGCAGGGCGTCGTAGACGCGGGCGACGCTCGGCTTGGTGGTGTCGATGTCGGCGGGCATCACCCGTCCGAGGGCATCAACGACGAGTGGCACCGAGGGCGGGTAGTGCGGGCTCTGATCGGACACGGCATCCTAAAGCGGCGAGTAGAGGCGCAAGGGGAACTACTCAGACCATATCCGGCCAGACACGGTCTGCACACAGATCGGCTGGCTTCGCCGTGCTGTCCCTCCGCGCAACGCAACTGACCGGCAGCGCCGCCGCCCGGGCGGCGAGGACGGCGGGGGCGTGCGGCTGGGAGAACTATTCGGTCGGTTTGTCGCGCGCGAACCGCAGGGAGACTTCCATGATCCCGTTGTCCTCGGTCGAGATTCCCGGGATGCTGGGGTTCGGGATGTTGTAGTCGGCGAAGGTCACCGGGATCTGGCCGACGACCTGGATCTGGTCGCCGGAGCGGCGGGCCTGCAGATCCATCGTGACGGGGTGCGGGGTGCGGTGCATCGTCAGTGTCCCGGTGGCCTTGTACGTGCGGGTCTCCTCGCCGGGCGGCACGGAGCCCAGGTCGATCGGTTCGGTCAGCGTGAACTGGGACGTCGGATAGGTCTCGACATCCATGATCCGGCCACGGAACTGGTTGTCGCGGCGGTCCTCGTCGCTGGCCACCGAGACCATCTGCACCTCGAACTGAGCCTCGGTGACGTCGGTGTCCGCGATGGTCATCGACCCGGAGACGTCCGAGGTGCGTGTGGGTGCCTGAAACTCGTCCGTGAGCCCTGAGCAGGGGTTTTGGCTCACTCGACGATCCCACCCGATGATCGATAGGCCTTCCGTCGAAGGCGATCGGACACCTGTACCTCTGCCTGTCGTCCAGCCGTGCTCTGCCGGCCATCAGGTGCTGTTGACCGGGACACCACCGTGTGGATGATCCTGGCCATGGCGGTTCGGCTGATCTACCTCGTCTTCTGTCGGCTGGTCGGCTGGCTGGGGCTGGTGGCCCGCAGCTCGGCGACGAAAGACGCCGAGATCCTTGTGCTCCGCCACGAACTCACCGTGCTACGCCGCCAGGTGTCCCGGCCCCGGTTCTGCTGGGCCGACCGCGCGACCCTCGCCGGGCTGGCACGGCTGCCCCCGCGCGCCTCATCGCCGATCCTGCTGGTCCGCCCTGAACGGAGATCCGCCAGCTGATCCTCCGCCTCGCCAAGGAGAACCCCCGCTGGGGCTACCGCCGCATCCACGGCGAACTCGTCCAACTCGGCTATCAGGTAGGCGCCAGTACCGTCTGGACGATCCTGCGCTCCGCCCACGTCGATCCCGCACCCCGCCGCTCCGGCCCCACCTGGCGACAGTTCCTGCACACCCAAGCCCACGCCCATCCTCGCCTGTGACTTCTTCACCGTCGACACCGTCCTGCTGAGCAAGCTGTACGTGCTGTTCTTCATCGAAGTCGAATCCCGCCGGGTGCATCTCGCCGGTGTGACCCGCCACCCGACGAACAGCCGGGTCACGCAGCAAGCCCGCAACCTGCCCATGACCACAGGCGAGTGGGCGGAACGGTTCCGGTTCCTCATCCGTGACCGCGACACGACGTTCACCGCCGCCTTCGACACCGTCTTCACCACCGACAACATCGATATCGTGCGGACACCCGTACGGACCCCGGTCGCGAACGCTTTCGCGGAACGCCGGGTCGGCACCGTCCGCCGCGAATGCCTCGACCACCTCCTCATCCTCGGCGAACGACACACCACCGCCGTCCTCACCGACTACGTCGACCACTACAACCACCACCGACCCCACCGGTCACTCCAACAACAGGCACCGCTCAGCACCGGCACCAGCCCACCGCCCGAACCCGACACCTCGGCCGTCCGACATGATCGACTCGGCGGGCTCATCCACGAATACCGGCAGACCGCATGACCCGACCCCAGTTTCCGGCACCCACACGTCGATGCGGGCTTTGCTGACTGTCGGCCACCGTGTCCGAAAACAGACCGCCGAGCTCCTTCCGGCGAGCCGATTTCGTCGGTGCGGAGTCGACTCTCGGCGTCGTCCTCACGATTTCTCGGACCCGGCATCTCGACCGAGTCGATCAAATGTGCGGATCTGCGTTGCCGTGGTACGGTCGAGATCAGGCCGGTCATTTACGAATGTCGCCGCTCGAGCGATGTCGTCACCGGTCGTGGCCGGCCGGCGTCTTCATCGCCGGGGTTAGGTGGCCGTCATGGCGGCAGGCCAGATGATTTCTTTCCTCGATCGTGCCGATTTCGCGCGTTTTGACGACGACGGCGGCGCACCAACCCGGCTTCGCGTGGCCTCGGCGGACGCCTGTCCCGAAGCTCCCACCGGTGACCGTGGGCTACGGCTTTCCCTCGCTCCCGCCGGCGGCCGCGGTTCCTTTGACGGAGTCTGGTGGCCACACGGCCGGCGGCTGGACCGTGAGGCTCCAGCGCTCGTCGCGGCGCTGTCCGCCGCCGGTCACCCGATCAGTCGACTGTCGGTCAACGGTGACATCTGGACCGGTATCCCCCGCCGGTTCCCCCAGTCGACCCGCCCACCGGTGCGGATCAGCTGGTTCCGCACCCTCGATCCGCACACGGTCACCCTGGACGGCGGCAACCGCCCCAGGTTCTTTCTCCTCGTGATCCCGCCCGACACGGCCGCGGACGTGGCAGCCGATGTCCTCCGGATGGCCGCGGCCGGCGGACTGTCCGGGCCGTCCGGCCAGATCCTGCGCCACGCGGGCGCCGTGCCGCTCGGCGCCCGGTCCGGAGCGCCGTGAGGATCGCGATACTCGCGCCGGTCGCGTGGCGCACTCCGCCCCGGCACTACGGCCCCTGGGAGCAGGTCGCCAGCACCATCGCGGAGGGCCTGCTCGGGCACGGGGTGGACGTGACGCTGTTCGCGACGCTGGATTCGGTGACGGGCGGCGAGCTGGACGGCGTGTGCCCGCACGGGTACGCCGAGGACCCGTCCCTCGACGGCCGGGTATGGGAGGCCCTCCACGTGGCCCACGCGCTGGCCCGCTCCAGCGAGTTCGACCTCGTGCACAACCATCTCGACTGGCTGCCCCTCGCGTTCGCGCCGAGCTTCCAGGCCCCCATGG
Organism: Parafrankia sp. Ea1.12; assembly: GCF_900465275.1. NCBI lineage: Bacteria > Bacillati > Actinomycetota > Actinomycetes > Frankiales > Frankiaceae > Parafrankia > Parafrankia sp. Ea1.12. Next base: position 4,610 of record NZ_UBIZ01000081.1, read on the forward strand.
TCACGACGATCCACGGTTTCTCCGATCCGCGGATCGTCCCCGCCTACGCGCGGGCGGCCTCGGCATACGTGTCGATCTCGGACGCCGACCGCAGCCCCGAGCTGAAGTACGTCTCGACTGTTCACCACGGCGTCGACCTGGACGAGCTCCCGTTCTCGGCAGCGGGCGGAGACGACCTGGTCGTGCTCGGCCGGGTCCATCCCGACAAGGGCACCGCGGTCGCCGTCGATATCGCCCGCCACGCGGGGCGGCGCCTGGTGATCTGCGGAATCGTCCAGGACGAGCGGTACTTCGCCGAGCAGGTGCTCCCGCACGTCGACGGGGACCGGGTCCGTTACCTCGGCTCGGTAGGACCGGCCCAGCGGGCCGAGGTCCTGGGCTCAGCCGCGGCGCTGTTGCATCCGATCGCGTTCGATGAGCCGTTCGGGCTGGCCGTCGTCGAGGCGATGGCCTGCGGCACGCCGGTCGTCGCCTACCCACGCGGAGCGATGCCGGAGGTGGTCGACGAGGGGGTGACCGGCTTCCTGGTGGACGGGCCGGTGGCCGCGGCGGTTGCCGTGGATCGCGCCGCAGCCCTTGACCGCGCCGCCTGCCGGGCCATGGCACGGCGGAGGTTCTCCACCGCGCGCATGGTCGCCGACTATCTCGCCGTCTACGCGAGCGTTCTCGCCGACCCTGTCTTCTGATCCCGCCGCCCCCGCGGGCTGGTCACCCGGCGGGAACCATGCGTGCGAGGAGCCGGTCGACGGGCACGCTGGCCATCCCGATCCGGGTGTCGCCGATCCCGTACGGCAGCCACAGCAGACCGTGGTGGATCAGGCTGCCGCAGGAGTAGACGACGTTGGGGACATAGCCCGCGCTCTCCTGCCCGGTCGGGGCGAGCAGTGGTTCGGGCAGCGCCGCGACCACCCTTCCCGGGTCCTCGAGATCAAGCAGGATCGCGCCGATGGTGTACGTCCGCATCGGCCCGACGCCGTGGGTGAGCGTGAGCCAGCCCGCGGACGTCTCGACCGGGGAGCCGCAGTTGCCCACCTGGAGCAGTTCGAAGGCGACCCGTGGTCCGTGGAGCGGACGCGCCGGCCCCCACACCTGGCCGTCGTCCGATGCGGTCAGGCCGGTGGACTCGCCGTCGGAGCGACAGAGCGCGAGGTGGCGACCGTCGACCAGCCGGGGGAACAGCGCCATGCCCTTGTTACGGGCGGCCGGGCCGGTGAGCGGTGCGGTGGTGAAGGCCCGCAGGTCGGGGCTGGTGAGTAGGCGCGGGGAGATGTCCGTGCCGTCGAAGGCGGTGTAGGTGGCCCGGTAGTCCGCGGTCCCGTCCGGCGCGGTGAACCGGACGAATCGCGCGTCCTCCATGCCGTTGCTCTCGCTGGTGACGGTGGGCCACAGCACCCGTTGTGGCAGGGCGCTGTCGGGTGGGAACTCGACCCGCCGCAATGATCCGGCGATCGAGCGGATCCCGGCGAGGATCCCGGGTGCCTGGGGGCGGCGGAGCAGGTCGGGGGGAACCGCGGCGAAGGCACGGGAGAGATCGGGGTCGGGTTCACTGCCGGGCCGCCGTGGGTCCAGGCTCTGGAGGACGGCACGGGTGACCTCGTCGTCGAGCCCGTGTTCGGTGAGCACGGCGCGCAGCCGGGCGGCCTCCCACTCGACGGGTACGGCGACGCCGGTGGTGAGTGGGCCGGTCCGCGGCTCCAGGCGCACCGCCGGGCCCGGACCGATCACTGCGACGGCGAAGCCGATCGAGGACAGATGGCCCTCCCCGACGGCGCGCAGGCTCAACGCCAGTCGCAGCGTGCCGGACGGCAGCCCGGTCTGGTCGGGGTGCGGCACCGCCGAGGGGTTGGTGACGGCCGCGCCCTCCACCGCGTACTCGGCGGTGAAGCACGCGCCGAGCAGTAGGGTGCGCGCCGCGGAGAGCTCCGTGGGTACCAGCACCCGGGGAGCCACCACCGCGGCGTGCCGCGCGAGGATGCCCCGGTAATCCCGGTGGCGCGGCTCGAACCGTTCGAGGAGGTCGGCGACCAGGCTGTCGACCTCCCGCTCGGGCAGGGCGAGCGCCCGGGCCACGATGCCGGCGGCCCGGGAGTGCGGCTGGCTGCCCTCCTCACCGGGCAGGAAGAGCTTCGCGATGACCCGGTCGCTGTTCGGGGAGAGCCCCAGCGGGTGCCGCGTGACCAGGTCGTTCCGGGCCGACCCGGCAGCTGTGGTCCGGGTGCTGCCGATCAAGGCGTCGATGCCAGGAGGCGGCGGGCATGCTGGGTCGTGGAGAGCAGGGCGAGCGTCGATTCGGCGCCCTGGTTGAGGTTGCGGCCGCCGGGCTCGAGGCCGTCGTAACAGCCGCCGGTGTCGGGGTTGAGTAACGCCATCGAGCTGTCGTTGTCCCCGAGGAACCACCCGTGGGCGCGGCCGAGGCCGGTCAGCCACCTTTTCCGTCCGGTCGCCGCGTGGGCGCGGGCGCAGGCGTCCGCGATCGCCGCGGCCTCGATGGGCTGCTGGTCGAAACCGGGCCCGGGATCTCCCCCCGGCCGGCGACCGCCGACCGGGGTCGGTGACAGGTTCCCGTCACGGGTCTCCACCTGGAGCAGCCACGCCAACAGCCGCAGACCGTCCGCGAGCACCACCTTGTCGGGCAGGCACATGCCGGCGAGGATCAGTGCCTCCGGGACGGCCCCGTTGGCGTAGCGCAGGGTGGGCTCCGGCCACGGCCAGCCCGGGTTGGCGCCGACCGGTCCGATCACCTCGACGGCGGCGGTGAGCAGCGCGCGCGCCGGCTCGTCGTCCGGATGGGCGAGCAGCACCTCTCCGGCACCGAGCGCCGCGAACGTCATGGCCCGCGGCCAGGGCGAGCGGCGCCCCGCACTGGCTAGGAAGCCGGCCCGCGCCGAGGCCCGCAATCGCCGCGTCGGCGCGGAGGCGGCCGCGGTGCCCAGCCCCCACAGCGCCCGGCCCCAGCAGTCACCGAGGCCGGGATCGTCCCGCCACCGCCCGTCGCTGTCCCGCCGGTTGCGGACGGCGCCGTCCACCGCCTGCGCGGCCAGCACGAAGGCGAGGTAGCGCTCCAACAGCCGCACCAGGTCCACCCCGGGCGACGGCTCGCGGGTGAGGACGACCAGGCCGCGCGCGACGTCGTCCACGCAGTAGCCGTGCTCCCGGCGTGGCACCGAACCGAGGGCGTGCTCGAACAGTCCGATGCCGTCGGTGAGCCGGAACAGGTGATCGAACGAGATCGCGGAGCTCACCGGGCCACCGGCACGGGCGCGGTCGACAGCCGGCTCCCGGTGCGGGCGACCAGTCCGGCGGCCAGCCGCCGGTAGCGGCCGGCGACCGCCGGCCACAGCAGGTCGGGGGCCTGCGCGGCTGCGGCGCTGGCCAGGCCGGCGCTCACCGTCTCGTCTGTCGTTATGCGGCGCACCGCGGCAGCGATGGCCGCCGGGTCCCGGTGCGGCACGAGCAGTCCGCTGCCGTCGCCGAGGAGCTCGACCGCGTGCGGGAACCGGGTGGCGACGATCGGCCGCAGCGCGGCGACCGCCTCGATGAGGACACCGGAGGTCACCTGGTCGACCGAGTCGTACGGCAACAGGACGACGTCGGCCCGGCGCACGAGCCCCGCGAGGGACACCGGATCCAGGTAGCGATCATCGAAGCTGACCGAGCCGGTCAGGCCGAGGCCGCGGATCCGGGCGGCCAGCCCCTCCCGGTACGCCTCGCCCTCCCTGGCGAGGACCTTCGGATGGGTCTGGCCCGCGATGACGTAGTGCGGGGCGGGATCGAGGTCGGCGAGGTCCGCCATCGCGGCGATGCCCCACTCGATGCCCTTCCCGGGCCCGATCAGACCCCAGGTGAGGATGATCGGCCCGCCGCTGTGCTCCTTGGGCGCCCGGCGGTTGTCCGCCGCGCCGTGCGGGATGACCACCACCCGTCGTGGATGGACCTGGAAACCCTCGACGAGCCGGACCCGCGCGGTCTCGGTCATCACGACCAACGCGTCCGCCGACGCGACCACGGACTCCAGGACGTGCCGCTGGTGCGGGGTCGGTTTCACCAGCACGGTGTGCAGGACAACGATAACCGGAACGTCGAGAGCGTCGAGCACCGCGAGCACCTCGTCGCCGTCCGGACCTCCGTACACGCCGTACTCGTGCTGCACCACGGCGACGTCGAAGCCGTTCAGCAGCCGTGCCGCCGCACGCGGACCGCCCGGCGTGCCGGCGACGAGATCTCCGACCAGAACCGGCCGGCTGGTCCGACCGGATCGACCCGGTGGTCGGGTTAGCGGTGCGGCCGGCTCGGCTGTGGCACCGGCTCGGTCGGTGGCGTCCAGGAGGCGCACCACCCCACTGGACGCACCGGGCGTTGGACTGTTCAGCTCGTCGAACAGGGCGGCAGCGAAGGTCGCGAGACCGCACTGGGTGGGCGGATAGGTGCTGAGGAAGCCATAACGCAGGGGCACGAGCTGATTCCTCCCAGGCTTGAGCCGTGTGGAGGAGTGCCGGCCGCCAGCGGGGCCCAAAACGAACATGATGATCGGGTCATGACCCGGGCACCCGTCGCGCCGGAGGTTGACACTCAACCTTGTCGAGTGTTAACCCACTTATAGTCTTCAGGAATATCGAAAGCAACCGGGGAACCGGCCGGCACCACTCGCTGTCGAGTCTGGACACTTTCGGCGGCCCGTCGTCCGCCGCCCTGGCCGGGGCCCTTCACCCGGTCGGCGTGCCACGGCGCGTGAACGGCCGCCGTGGTCACCGCCGGGCCCGCAGCCTCGAACGGACCGTTTTCATCGCCACGGACGAGATATCCGGGAAGTGGATTGCGAGGATGGCAATATCGTCCTGGGGCGGCCCGTCGGCAAAATCAAGCACCGCCGCCTCGATCGTCGCGGTGAGTCGGCCGGCGGCCGGATCAGTGGCCGCGAGCAGCGTCCGCAGCCGATCATCGCCGTACTGGTCGTTCCCACGGCGGGCCTCGGTGACGCCGTCCGTGTAGAGCAGGATGGTGTCACCGGGACCGAATCTCGGCCGGCTGGTGGTGAGCTCCGGGTCCTCGAAGACGCCGAGCACCAGGCCGTGGGAGCCGATGGGGGTCACCGTGCCGTCGCGCCCGCGGAGCAGAACCGGAGTGTGCCCGGCTGAACAGAGGGCCAGGGTCCGATTTCGCCGGGACCGGTCCACGGCCATGTATGCGACGGTGAGGAACCGCTCACTGTCGGGATGCTGGGTGAGTAGTGCCCGGTTGAGCTGGTTCAGAATGGCGGCCGGATCACGGGTGCGACTCGCCGCCGCCCGGATGGTGTAGTGCGCCAGCGCGGTCACCTTGGCCGCCTCGACACCCTTGCCGGCAACATCGCCCAGAACCACGCCGAAACTGGTACGACCGGTCTGGAAAACGTCGAAGAAATCGCCCAGGACCTCGGCGCCTTCGCCCGCCGGGCGGTAGCGGGCCGAGACCTCCAGGCCGGGGATCTCCGGAACCTCCGGGGGGAGGAGACTCTGCTGGAGAGTCCGGGCCAGGGCGGTCGCTGCCGCCGCCACGTGACGCAGCGCGATCTCGCTCGAAACGGCCTGGGCGAGGGTCTCCAGCAGTTCGAGGTCGCGGGCCGTCCAGAGCCGGGGGCGGACGTCGGCCGCCCCGAAGGCACCGAGCGTGCGGCCGCTCGGATCGCTGAGCGGGAAGCTGGCCCATGCCCTGATACCGGCCGACTGGACGAACGAATCACCCCGGACGCGATCGTCGCGGCCGGCGTCGGGCACGACCAGCGGCCGACCCGTGCCGATCGCCAGGCGGCAGAGGCTGTCTGCCGCTGCGATCTGCCGACCGGTGAGGTCGCCCGCCGCCGTACCCGCACGGGACTTCCAGTAGGAACGCCCGTCGTCCATCGCCATGACGAAGGCGAACGGGGCGCCGAGCATGACTGCCGCCAGGCGGGTCAGCCGGTCGAAGGGCTCCTCCGGCTCGGCGCGGAGCAACACCGAGGCGGCCTGGTCGGAGCCCGCGTCACGTGCCGGCCCGGTCCCTTCCGGCGCCGACGCATTGTCCACCTCGCAAGCCTAACCGCACTAACCGCACGATTCTGCTCCGCGGCAAAAGCCGGTGGCTCGTGGCCTACACCAGCTGCCGCAAACCGTCCGTCAGCCGCATCAGGCACCGCACCGTGCCACCTCCGTGCCGTCGCCGACGACCGTCGGCCGGGAGGACTGGGCGGACCGGCGCCGCCGGGTGATCTCCTCGACGTTGCGGTGTGGACGTCCTTGCCGCGCGGCTGCCTGGCCATCGTCGAAACTCTGCCGGATCACGTCGAGAGTCAGGTTTCGATCAGTGTCGTTCAGGCCCGTGGTCAGAGCCTCGAAAATCGTCACATCGTTGCTTCCAGCTCATGACGCACTATCCAGTCGTATGGGTGCCTGCCCAATTTTCCGGACAGCAACCCAATTTCCGCATGTTCACCGGTCTGGTGACGAACCGCACCCGTGGCAGGGCAGACTCGGATGCGCCGGTTCGCGCGGCCGGGCCATGACACTGGTCGAGATCTCGGGGAGAAGACGTTCCATGATCCGCTCGCGGGGCTGACGAATGGGCGGGCTTCGTGCGTAGGCGGAGGTCGCGCAGCAGGCAGACCTCGGAGAGATGGTGGATCAGCTCGCGGTGGATGTGCAGCACCAGATCGGCCATCGGAGCATCGGGAAGGGCTCCGTCGCGCCGATCAGGACCCTGTGGGGTGCCAGAAGTCGGCTTGGGCCTGTGACCTGGGATGATGCGGCGGAGCGGGCTGCCGGCATGATGGTCAGCTATGTCCATCCGCCTGCTCTATCTGATCTTCGTTCGGGTGTGCGGCTGGCTGGTCCTCTTCGGTCGTTCGTCGGCGTCGAAGGACATCGAGCTGCTCGTGTTGCGGCACGAGGTCGCGGTGCTGCGCCGTACCCAGCCCAAGCCGCGGTGGGACTAGTGGTCGTCTCCGTTAGTTCGTCGGTGATGGGTGGTGGCGGGTAGGTAGAGGCCGGCGGCGAGGTCGAGTGCGGCTTCGGCGGTTCCGGTCGGTGAGCCGTCGGCCAGGACGGAGTCGGCGTAGTCGTCGTGGCTGG